>WLOB01000275.1 GCA_009699505.1 Actinomycetota bacterium
CCTCGCGGAGCTTGCTCCGCGACGCTACATTTAATTCCATGATCGACGCCAATTCTCGACGCCAGGCTGCGCTCGACGCCGTCGAGGCGGTTCGAAACGGAAGTCTGGCCCGAGACGTGGAAACGGAGTGGGTCGATTTCAAAGAGGAATCGGGCACGGTTGGACGCGGAGGTCTGCGTGGTGCGATTTCCTCGCGCGACGATAAGGCTGCGATGGCACTCGCCGGCGAAGCGGCGTGCATGGCGAATTCTGAAAGTGGTGGAGTTCTGGTCGTCGGCGTTAATGACAAGGAGCGCGGCCCGGAAGCGTTTGTCGGGACGCATCTCGACACGGATTGGCTGCGCGAGCGCATCCATGCCCTGACGCAGCCGAACCTGTCCGTCGACGTCATCGAAGCAATTCACGTGAGCGGTCAGCGTCTCTACCTCATCAACGTTGCTCCTGCACTCGAGGAAGTCCGATGCGGCGGCAAACTGCGCGCCCGCTACGGCGATGACTGCATTGAGCTGACCGGCGACAGAGCGCGCGAGTTTCTCGAGAGACGCCGCAATTTCGATTGGACGGCGCAGCCCTCGGGGTTGCTCCTCTCCGCCGCGATGCCGGACGCTTTTGCATACGCGCACCGGCTGTATGAAGAGCAGCGTGGGCGCTCGGCTGGGACAGATCTAGCTCTTGCTAAGCGGCTCGGCATCACCCTTGACGCCAGCGACGATCCGGAACTGAATAGGGCCGGGGCGCTCTTGCTCTGCGAGTTTGAGCCACAGGTCGACCAAATCGACGTCATGATTACCACTGCAGAGGGCGCTCCATCCTCTGCTAGGGAACGCGAGCCAGCCCCTCTCCTGTTGGCCTTCGAACGCGCTTGGGCGCTGCTCGAGCGTTCCTTCCCTGCGCAGTCCGTGATTGTCGGGGCGCAGCGCCGCAGTGTCCGAGCCGTGCCTGAGACTGCCTTGCGCGAGGCGCTCGTCAACGCCCTCATGCACCGGGACTACCGGCAGCCTCGCGGGCTTATTGTGGCGTTGGCAACGGGCGCACCGCCTGAGGCGTTGAAGGTCCGTTCGCCGGGAGGCTTCCCCGTCGGAGTCCAGCAGGACCGACTCCTCGCCACGCCATCGCGACCTCGAAACCCCGCGTTGGCAAACGCGGTTCGTGCCCTCGGGCTTGCGGAAACTGAGGGCGTCGGCATCGACACTATGTACCGGGTGATGCTTCGAGACGGGCATCCAGAACCCGACATTCTGGAAGACGGCGGCGACGTGGTTTGCCGGCTCACCGGCGGTCGGGTGGATCCGTTCGTGCGTGACTTCTTCGATGACCTGTCCGCTTCGGATCGAAGCCTGGGGGATGACGTTCGCGTCTACATCGCCATTACGTACTTGCTTGGCGACACGCCGCTAAGGCCGGGACGGTTGGCTGAAATTGCCCAAAGTAGCGAGGACGAGGCTTTCGAACTGCTGGAGCGCCTGAGTCGTCAGGACGTAGTCGAGCGGCTAGTCAATCGCAGTCGCTCGTTTCGTCTGACGGACGGCGCTACAGACCGACTGCGCTCGCGCATTACGTACCCAGTCCGCCAAACCATCGATGAGCATTGGGAACTCGTGCGGGCCTACCTCGATGTCCATCCGCAGATTGGCCGTGATGACGCCGCTGAGCTGCTCCGTCTGACTCCTGAGCGAGCGAGCAACATTCTGAGCCAGCTCTATAACCAGTTCGGGCGCATTGCTCCGGTTGCAAATGCTCGTGGCCGAGGTGTCCGCTACCAACTGCCCTAGCGGCGAGCCCGCCTCGCGGACTCGTGCTTCGGGAGCCAACCCTGCGCAAAACGCAGCAGGGACCGATTGCTGGGGTTTGCCAAGCCACGAGACTGAGTCATCGCTTACCCACGATGAGTGGATTCCGGGGCGCGCTCGCGGACTCAGGTTCGAGGTCGTCCTGACTCCGTCAAGGCGGCGCCGACAGCGTCGGGGCGAAGGCTGAAGCTATTGGGCCGGTGAACGACCGATAGGACCGCCTGCGCCCCCGCGGTCGCTCGCGAACCCGGTCGCCAGCAGCCGCGCGGCATCCGTTCTCGGGACGTGGTGCGCGTAGCGCATGGTCGTCGAAATGTCCGAGTGGCCGAGGTAGGCCTGGACGTCGGCGAGGGGGAAGACGCGGGCCGCGATCGTGCCAAACGTGTGGCGGAGGTCGTGGAAGGTCATCGGGTTTGGCTTCGTGCGCAGGTGCTCGAAGCCGGCCGTCTCGAGGCCTTCGTAGAACGCGGTGCGGACGCGGCCGCCGTCGAAGAGTCCACCTCCGAGGGAGGGGAACACGAGGTCGCCGGGGCCCGTCGCGTGGCCGAGGTGCGACACCCGGCGAAGCGAGTCGAGAGCCTGGGGGATGAGGGGCACGGACCGCGCCTTACCCGACTTCGGAGCCTTCGGGGTGTTGCCCACGGGCGCGGTCACCGGAGCGTTGCGCGCGACGCGGAGCGCCGCGCCGCTCCAGTCGACGTCAACCCACCAGAGGGCTCGGAGCTCGCCGATGCGCAGGCCGGTGTAGGCGGCGATGCGGATGACCTCGCTCCACAGGAGCCGGGTCGTCCGGACCTTTTCGGCGACGTCCTCCCAGACCTCGCCGTTGCGCATGCGCGGCAGCTCGCTCTCGGGCACCGTCGCGATCGCCTCCGCGACGAGCTCGACCTGCGAGGGCTCCAGGACGTTGAAGTCGGGCTCGACCTTCGGGAGGGGGACGATCTCCACCTCGTCCGCGACGTTGCCGTCGATCCAGCCGGCCTTGAACGCGATCTCCAGCGCGCGCCGCAGCGACGTGAGCTGATGGTGCACGGTGGCGCGCGCCCTCCCGGCGTCGAGCATCTCCCGCTGCAGGCGCTTCACGTCGCCGACGCTCAGCGACCGCGCCAGCGCGCGAGGACCCAGGGCCTCGCGCAGCGATTTGCCGACCGACTCGTAGGACCGGTAGGTCGCCGGGGTCACGCCCTTCACCGTCCGGGAGTGCTCGAGCCACGCGGCGATGACGTCCTCGATCGTCCTCCGGCCCTGACGCTCGACCTCGCGTCGCGGGCGACGTCGCTCCTCGTGCAGCAGGTCCTCGAGCGCCCGCTCGGCCTCCTTCGGCGTCAGGTAGTGATCGGCCGGCTTCGGTCCCGCGCCGGCCCGCCACACGATCGCCCCTCGCGGCGTGCGGGCGCCGCTGTCGCGGACCCACGCGAGGCCGAGGGTCTTGCGGACCTTCTTCCGGTCCGCCCGGCGGTACTCGGCGATCCAGACGCGGCCCTTCGCGCGGTCCTCGATGCGGACGAGACCCGTGACCTCGGAGGTCGGGGCGATCGCGGAGGCCGGTCTGGGCATGCCCACAGCCTGCCAGGAATCCGTCCGCTGGAGCACAAGAATCTTGCACAAATTCATGCCGATTCGCCACGCTGGCGACAAAAACAGCGGTTTTTGCAGGCCATTCCGGCGATGCCCCCGGCAAGAATCGAACTTGCGCACATGGTTTAGGAAACCAATGCTCTATCCACTGAGCTACGGGGGCGTGCTCCGCGAATCCTAGAGGCCGCGTTCGCGATCCGGCTGCTGCTCGCGGACCGGCTCCCCGGCGCGCCCGCTCCTGCACAGGGCCGCGCGGTCGGGGCCGCGTGCGACGCGGGACGCACCCGGCCGAGCCGGGTGCGTGCCGGGGGTCCGGCCCGCGGTCGTCGCCGTCCGCCTGAGCAGACCGGACGACGATCGCGGGTCGCGGGCCCGGGGCGTCAGAGCGCCTTGAGGATGTCCTCGACGCGGTCCTTCGCGTCGCCGAACAGCATCTGCGTGTTCTCGCGGAAGAACAGCGGGTTCTGCACGCCCGCGTAGCCGGAGGCCATCGACCGCTTGAACACGATCACGTTCTCGGCCTCCCAGACGTGCAGGACGGGCATGCCGGCGATCGGGCTGCTCGGGTCGTCGGCCGCGGCCGGGTTCACCGTGTCGTTGGCGCCGATCACGAGGACGACCGACGTCTCGGCGAAGTCGTCGTTGATCTCGTCCATCTCGAGGACGATGTCGTATGGGACCTTCGCCTCGGCCAGCAGGACGTTCATGTGGCCCGGCAGGCGACCGGCGACGGGGTGGATGCCGAAGCGGACCTCCACGCCGGCGTCCCGCAGCCTGCGCGTCAGGTCGGCGACACCGTGCTGCGCCTGGGCCACGGCCATGCCGTAGCCGGGCGTGATGATCACGGACTTCGCGCTCTTCAGCAGCTCGGCGGCACCCTCGGCGTCGACCTCGCGGTGCTCGCCGTAGTCCGTGTCACCGTCGCCCGCGGGCGCCTCGATGCCGAAGCCACCGGCGATGACGGAGATGAACGAGCGGTTCATCGCCTGGCACATGATGTAGCTCAGGTACGCACCCGAGGAGCCCACCAGCGCGCCGGTGATGATCAGCGCGTCGTTCTCGAGCAGGAAGCCCGAGGCGGCGGCCGCCCAGCCGGAGTAGCTGTTCAGCATCGAGACGACGACCGGCATGTCGCCGCCGCCGATCGAGGCGACGAGGTGCCACCCGAGCGCGAGCGCCAGGACCGTCGCGAGGATCAGCGGGACGATCCCGGGGCTCGCGCAGAACCAGACGGTCAGCCCGGCGAAGACCACGAGCGACCCGACGTTGATCAGGTTCTTGCCCGGGAGCATCAGGGGCTTGGAGTCGATCTTCCCCGAGAGCTTCAGGTAGGCGACGATCGAGCCCGTGAACGTCACGGCGCCGATGAAGACGCCGATCATGACCTCGGCGTGGTGGATCCCGAGGGTCCCGATGAGGTCCAGGTGCCGCGCCTCCTCGCCGTCGAGGTCGTCCTCGACGAGCAGGAAGCCGTTCCACCCGACGAGGACGGCGGCGAGGCCGACGAAGCTGTGGAGCAGGGCGATGAGCTCGGGCATCCCGGTCATCTCGACGATGCGGGCGCGCCAGATGCCGATCGCCGCACCGACGGCGACGGCGACGACGAGCAGGACGAGCCCGAGGCCCTCGATGTCGGCGTCGACGGCGAGCCAGACCGTGGCGATCAGGGCGATCGCCATGCCGGCCATGCCGTAGCGCAGGCCGACCTTCGCGGTCTCGTGCTTGGAGAGTCCTGCCAGCGCGGCGATGAACAGCAGCGCTGCGACGAGGTATGCGGCCTGGGCCGGAACGGTGACGGACATTCCGCTAGCTCCTCGAGAACATGGCGAGCATGCGGCGGGTCACCGCGAAGCCACCGAAGACGTTGATGCTCGCGAACAGGATCGCCACGAACGCGACGGCCGTGATCGTGTCGTTGCCGTGCCCGATCTGCAGCAGGCCGCCGACGACGATGATCCCGGAGATCGCGTTGGTCACCAACATCAGCGGCGTGTGCAGCGCGTGGTGGACGTGGCCGATCACGTAGTAGCCGATGACGATCGCCAGGGCGAAGACCGTCAGGCGCGGCACGAGGACCTCGGGCGAGATGGCCACGAGCCCGAAGAACAGCGCGGCCGCGACGAGCACGAGGCCCAGGCGCGTGGTGTCCGACATCGGCTCCTTCGGCGGGGGCGGCGGGGCCACCTCCTTCGGCGGGGCGGTGGGCGCCGCCGACACCTGGACCTCGGGCGGCGGCCAGGCCAGCTTCCCGTCGTCGACGACCGTGATGCCGCGCTGGACGACGTCCTCGGAGTCGAGCACCAGGACGCCGTCCTTCTCGGGCGTCATGAGCTTCATCAGGTTGACGAGGTTCGTGCCGTAGAGCTGCGACGCCTGCGCGGGCAGCCGGCCCGCGAGATCCGTGTAGCCGAGGATCGTCACGCCGTTCTCGGTGACGACGGACTCGCCCTTGACCGTGCCCTCGACGTTGCCGCCGTTCTGGGCGGCCATGTCGACGATCACGGAGCCGGGCTTCATGCTCGCCACCATGTCGGCGGTGATGAGGCGGGGCGCCGGACGTCCGGGGATGAGCGCCGTGGTGATGATGATGTCGACGTCGGGGACGCGAGCGGCGTACA
>WLOB01000276.1 GCA_009699505.1 Actinomycetota bacterium
GAGGCGCTTCATCGAGCTCTGGCCGAGCGCGCCGACGTTGCCGACGATCATCGCGATCGCGGCCAGGGCGGCGAGTGCCGGGCCCCAGCTGCCGGACGTGCCGACGAGGGCGACGTCGAAGAGGCGCAGGAACGCGATCAGCGCCGCGACCTTCGTCGCCGTCGCCATGAACGCGGTGACAGGGGTCGGCGCGCCCTCGTAGACGTCGGGCGTCCACTGGTGGAACGGGGCGACCGACGCCTTGAACGCCAGGCCGACGACGACCATCGCCACGCCGCCGAGCATCAGCGGGTCGGAGCCGAGGTCCTGCGCGGTGACCTCGCGGGCGATCGCCGCGTAGTCGAGCTGGCCCGTGGCGCCGAAGATCAGCGCGAAGCCGTAGAGCAGCGTGGCGGAGCCGACGGAGCCGACGATCAGGTACTTCAGGCCCGACTCGAGGGACCGTCGGCGGTGCAGCTCGGTCGCCGAGAGGATGTAGAGCGGGATCGACAGCAGCTCGAGGCCGAGGAACGTCGTGATGAGGTTCTGGCCGCCGATGAACATCGCCATGCCGGCGGCGGCGACGAGCATCATCGCGTGGTACTCGCCGTGCGCGGCCTCGCGCGGGGCGGTCGCGCCGATCGAGAGCAGCACGGCGGCGACGCCGGCGACGCCGACCCCGATCACGCCGACCTGGGCGAGCGAGTCGAGCGCGAGCGCGCCGGACATGATGCTGCCCTGCTCGTCCCACTGCCAGACGGCGAGGCCGGCGGACGCCGCGAACGCGACGATCGTCAGCACGGGGACGAGGGTCAGGCGGGCGAAGCGCGCCCGCAGCAGGCCGACCATCAGGACGACGACCGCGCCGACGAACAGCGCGAGCAGCGGCGAGAGACCCGCCCAGTCGATGTGGGGCGCCTCGGCGGCGGCGAGGGCGCTCATCGGCCCGCTCCTTCGTTCGGCGTCGACGGGTCCACGGGCTGTCCGGTCTCCGGGTTGATCTCGATGGTCCCGCCCTCACCGCCGGTCGAGGGATCGACCTGCACGGCGCCGGGGTCGACGGGCTGCCCGGTCGACGGATCGACCTGGACCGCGCCCGGGTCGACCGGCTGGCCGGTGTTCGGGTCGATCGCGGGCTCGCCGGCACCGCCGGTCGCCCCGCCGCCCGCCGCACCGGCTCCGCCGGCCGCGGCGGACACGCGCCCGGGATCGGACTCGCTGAAGACGCTCGGCGGGACGATGCCTCGCACCTCGGGATCGCTCTCGACGATCTTCTGCACGTGCTCCGGGCCGACGCTGACGGCGGCGGCCTGGACGGCACGCGAGGTCGCGTGGTCGGCGGCGTCGACCGTCTGCTGCGGGTGCACCGCGAGCGCGACGATCAGGAGCACCGGCACGGCCATCAGGGCGAGCTCGACGCGCGAGCCCTCGCGGGGCTCGAGCGTCGGCGCGACGCGGTTGTGCGACGAGCGGATGAACAGCCGGAGCGCGTAGACCGCGGCGAGCGCCACGCCGATCGAGGCGACGATCGCGAGCGCCGGCGCGGCGCCCTCCCAGGCGCCGCGCAGGATCAGGAACTCGCCGACGAAGTTCGCGGTGCCGGGCATCGCGAGGACGGCGTAGCTGACGATCACGAAGAAGACGGCGAAGATCGGCGCCTTCGTGGCGGCGCCCCCGAAGTCGCGCAGGTCCTCGGAGCCCCCGGCGCGGCGGCTGAGGATCGCGACGGCGAGGAACGCGCCGAAGACCGCGACGCCGTGGTTGACCGACTGCAGGAGCGAGCCGGACGCGGCGTCGGGGCGCAGCGACAGGACGCCGAGCGTGATGAACCCGAGCTGCGCGATCGACGAGTACGCCAGGACCAGCCGGGCGTTGAACGTCGTGAACGCGAGCGTCGACGCATAGAGGATCGACACGACGGCCATGATCAGGACGATCCAGCGCAGGTCGGCCGTGCCCTGCGGCAGCAGCGGGATCGCGACCTGCAGGAAGCCGTAGACCGCGATCTTCGACAGCACGCCCGAGAAGACGGCCAGGATCGGCAGCGGCATCGCGCGGTACCCGTCGGCCAGCCAGCCGTGGATCGGGAACGCGGGCATCTTCACGAGGAACGCTGCGGCGAAGCAGGCGAACAGCCAGCCCTGCGAGCCCTCGGGGACGCCGCGCTGGGCGATCTCGGCGAGGTTGTACGAGACGCTCTCGCCGGACGGGGTCGCGAGCACGCCGACGGCGATCGCCGCGACGAGCATCAGCAGCGAGCCGACGAGGGTGTAGACGATCATCTTGATCGTCGCCGGCACCCGATCGCCGTTCCCGAACTGCGCCGTCAGGAAGAAGAACGGGATCAGCATCAGGTCGAAGAACGCCACGAACAGGATCAGGTCCTGCGCGAGCAGCGCCCCGAGGACCGCGGACTGCGCGATGCCGAGGTGCAGCACCACGTGCTTCGCGCGCTCGTGGACGCCGAGGTCCGAGAACGCGATCCACGCCGCGGTGAAGGTGAAGCCGACGGTGGTCAGCAGGACGAGCCAGACGTTCAGCCCGGTGATCGCCAGCTGGTAGCGGACGCCGAGGGCCGAGATCCACGCCGTGTCGGTGACGTGCTGGAACGGGGCGCCCGAGGCGTCGAAGTCCAGGACGAGGACGATCGACAGGGCGAGCGCCAGCGCGGCGCCGAGGAGGCCCACCCAGCGCGCGGAGCGCGCCGGGACGAGCAGCGCCACGAGGCCGAGGGCCGCGGGCAGCCAGAGCAGGATCGACAGGTGCAACATCGCTCAGCTCGCGATCAGGAAGGAGACGAGCAGGACCGCGAGCCCCGTGAGGACCATCGCGGAGTACGTCCGCATGTAGCCCCCCTGCAGGCGCCGCACCACCGCCGAGGCGCCGCGCACGGCGCCGGTGGTGCCGCCGACGATGCCGCCGCCGATGATCAGGCGCTCGAACGTGTCGTGCGCGAAGCGGCCGAGCCAGCGGACCGGCCGGACGATCACCAGGTCGATCAGCTCGTCGAAGTACCACTTGTTCAGGAACAGCTTGTGCAGCGGCGCGAAGCGCTCCTGCCAGCGGGACGAGTTGACCGTCGCGGCCTCGCCCTGCTGGAGCGGCTTGCCCCAGATCAGGTAGGCGACGTAGATGCCCGCGACGCCGACGATCGTGCCGAGCACGAGGCCGACGACGATCAGCCCGCCGCCCGGGTGGACCGGGTGGTGCAGCGCGGACTCGAACGACGGCTCGAGGAAGTGCTCGAGCGGCGTCAGGACCTTCGGGATGCCCAGCAGGCCGCCGAAGATCGCGAGGAGCGCGAGGGCGCCCATCGCCATCTTCATCGCGGGCGCGCGCTCGGCGATGTGGTGCTCGGGACCGGGGAAGCCGACGCCGGTGTCCTCGAGCTCGCCCGTCGCCGGGTTGCGGTGGTCGGGGGCGTGGTAGAGGTGCCCGCCCTCGAGCTCCTTCGCCTGCTCCACCGGCGGGCCCCAGAAGGCGCGGAAGATCATGCGCCAGGTGTAGACGGCGGTCAGGAACGCCCCGACGTAGCCGGCGACGTAGAGCAGCCAGTACGCGCCGCCCTGCTCGCCGATCACGGCGAGGATCTCGTCCTTCGAGAAGAAGCCCGAGAACGGCGGGATGCCGGCGAGCGCGAGGCCGCCGATCACGAAGGCGCCGTAGGTGAACGGCATCGCCTTCTTGAAGCCGCCCATCTTGTCCAGGTTCTGCTCGGACGCCATCGCGGCGATGACCGAGCCGGCCGCCATGAAGAGCAGCGCCTTGAAGAACGCGTGCGTGGCCAGGTGGAACATCGACGCGAAGTACGCGCCGGCCGAGACGCCCATGATCATGTAGCCGATCTGGGACATCGTCGAGTAGGCGATGACGCGCTTGAGGTCCGTCTGGACCAGGCCGATCGTGCCGGCGACCAGCAGCGTGAGGGCGCCGATCACCATGCCGACGGTCTGGGCCGTCTGCGACAGCTCCATGAGCGGGTGCAGGCGGGCCAGCAGGTAGACGCCCGCGGTGACCATGGTCGCCGCGTGGATGAGGGACGAGACCGGGGTCGGACCCTCCATGGCGTCCGGCAGCCAGGTGTGCAGCGGGATCTGCGCGGACTTCGCGAACGCGCCGACCATCACCAGCAGCAGACCGGCGGTGAGCGACCCGTCGCCGCTCTCGCCGAAGGTCTCCTTGGCGGTGGCGAACGTCTCGAGGAAGTCGACCGTGCCGGTGTGGCGCAGCAGCAGGATGACGCCGAGCACCAGGCCGATGTCGCCGACGACGTTGATGACGAACGCCTTGATGCCGGCCGTGGTCGCGGTGCCGCGGCGGTACCAGAACGAGATCAGCATGTACGAGGCGGCGCCGACGAGGCCCCAGCCCACGATGAGGATCACGAAGTTGCCGGCCAGGACCAGCACCAGCATCGAGAAGACGAAGAAGTTCAGGTACGAGAAGAACCGGGTGTAGCCCTGGTCCCCCCGCATGTACGCGACGGAGTAGAGGTGGATCAGCGTCGAGACGCCGGTGACCACCAGGAGCATCACGAGCGAGAGGGGATCGACGAGGATCTCCATCCGCACGTCGACGCCGCCGACCTTGACGTAGTCGTAGAGCGACGACGCGATCTGGCGCTGGCCCTCCTCGCGGCCCAGCATCGAGACGAGCGACACCAGGGTGAAGACGAAGGCCAGGCCGACGGACGCGGTGCCGACGACGCCCGCGCCGATGCCGCTCCAGCGCTTGAAGCCCAGCCCCAGGACGATCGAGCCGATCAGTGGGAGGACCAGGACGATCCATGCTGCCTCGGCAGGACTCATCCGTGCAGCTCCCGGAGCTCGTCGACGTCCACCGGGACGCGGTTGCGGTACATGGCCACGACGATGCCCAGGCCGACGACGACCTCGGCGGCCGCGACGACCATCACGACGAGCGCGAAGACGTGCCCCTCGGTGGTGCCGTGTTGGCGGGCGAAGGCCACGATGGCCAGGTTGCCCGCGTTCAGCATGAGCTCGAGGCAGACGAGGATCAGCAGCGGGTTGCGGCGCGTGGCCACGCCGGCCGCACCGATCGCGAAGACGATGGCGGAGACCGCCAGGTACCAGCCGGTGCTCATCGTGCGTCTCCGTCGTCGCCGTCGCCGTCGCGCTCGCCCGGGGGCGAGCTCGGACCCTGCGACGGGGTGATGCGGCTGCTGAACCCGCCCGGGGTCGGGTTGATCGCGCCGACGCCCTCGCGCATGGAGCCGGTGCCCGTGGGCGCCAGCAGGTCCAGCGCGGCGACCATGCGGTCCTCGCCGGGCAGCGTGCCGCGGCGGCGACGCGCCAGGACGACCGCGCCGATGGCGGCGACGAGCAGCAGGAACGAGGCGGCCTCGAAGGGCAGCAGGAACTTCGTCAGGAGCAGCTCGCCGATCTCGGCGGGCGAGCCGAACGAGGCCCGGATGTTCTCCGGGCCCGAGCCGTCGATGACCTGGAGGCCGGAGCCCAGCACGGCGATGCCGATCGTGGCGATCAGCGTGACGCCGATGGCGTAGGAGAACGCGCGCAGCGTCGGGGCTCCCCCGCCCTGCGGCTCGGTCCCCCCGCCGACGTACGCGTTGACGAAGACGTAGAGCACCATCACCGCGCCGACGTAGACCATGACCTGGACCACGGCGACGAACGGCGCGTAGAGCAGCAGGAAGAGCAGGGACAGCGACAGGAGGTGCACGACGAGCGACAGCACCGCGTAGAACGGGTTGCGCAGGAAGACGGTCCCGGCCGCGGCGACGACCGCCGCGATGCCCGCGACGAAGAAGAGGATCTCGTCCACGACTACTCCCCTTCCGCCCGCAGCGGCGTCCGGACCATCGGCTCCGCGAGGAGCATCTCCTTCGTGAAGATCAGGTCGGACCGGTTGTAGTCCGCCAGCTCGAAGTCGGAGCCCATCGTGATCGCGTCGAACGGGCAGGCGATCTCGCAGTAGCCGCAGAAGATGCAGCGGCTCATGTTGATCTCGTAGACCGC
>WLOB01000277.1 GCA_009699505.1 Actinomycetota bacterium
ACAAGATGGCCCTCTTCCTCCTGGTCTCCGCGATCACGGTGGCGATCCTGTTCTTCAGCCTCCTCGGCTCGCTGAAGCCCGAGGGCCACGGGCGCCAGGTGTCCTACAGCTCGATCATCACCGCGTCGACGGCGAAGGAGATCCGGAGCGCCGAGCTGCTGGACCGCGACCACCAGGTCGTCGCCCGCCTGGGCACCGGCGAGCAGGTCTACGCGGACTACCCCTCCTCGGACACCGCCACGAGCGACCTGCTCCTGCGCCTGCACCGCGGCGGCGCCGCGGCGACGGTCGACCCGCAGTCCGACAAGCCGGCCCGCACGGTGATCGTCCAGTTCCTCCTGCCGATCCTGCTGCTCGTCACCCTGTTCGCGTTCTTCACGCGCCAGGGCGGCGACGCCAGCTCGGGCATCGCCGGCTTCTCCTCCTTCCGCGGCAAGGGCAAGCGCAAGAAGAAGGGCGCGTCGACGATCACGTTCGACTCCGTCGCGGGCGCCGGCGCGGCCCTGGCGGAGCTGCGCGAGATCGGCGACTTCCTCGACGACCCGCAGAAGTACCTCTCCCAGGGCGCCGCCGCGCCGAAGGGCGTCCTGCTCGTCGGCCCTCCCGGCACGGGCAAGACGCTGCTGGCCCGCGCCACCGCCGGCGAGGCCGACGCCGCGTTCTTCTCCGCCTCGGGCGCCGAGTTCGTCGAGTCGCTCGTCGGCGTCGGCGCCGCCCGCGTCCGCGACCTGTTCGCGAAGGCCCGCAAGGCCGCCCCGTCCATCATCTTCATCGACGAGATCGACGCCGCCGGCCGCAAGCGCGGCGCGGGCGTCGGTCAGGGCAACGACGAGCGCGAGCAGACGCTGAACCAGATGCTCGTCGAGATGGATGGCTTCGGCGGCGACGCCGGCGTCGTCGTCATGGGCGCCACGAACCGCCCCGACATCCTCGACCCCGCGCTCCTGCGCCCGGGCCGCTTCGACCGCCAGGTCGTCATCGACGTCCCCGACGTCCACGGCCGCCTCGAGATCCTCGAGCTGCACGCCCGCGGCCGCCAGTTCGACATGGACGTCGACCTGCACCACATCGCCAAGCTCTGCCCCGGCTTCTCCGGCGCCGAGCTGGCCAACCTCGTCAACGAGGCCGCGCTGCTGACGGTCCGCGAGCAGCGCGAGACGATCGACCAGAAGACGCTGGAGGAGGCCATCGACCGCGTCGTCGCCGGCCCCGCGAAGCGACACGTGCTCTCCGAGGACGAGCAGTGGACGATCGCGATGCACGAGGCCTCGCACGCCGTGGTCACGCGCGCGGTCGGCCAGACCGTCGCCGCGCAGAAGCTCTCGATCGTCGCCCGCGGCCGCCAGCTCGGCACCGCGGCGTCGATGATGACCGACAAGGACGCCGTGATGCACGGGCGCCGCGACCTCGAGCGCCAGCTCGCGGCGATCATGGCCGGCACCGCGGGGGAGCTCATCGAGTTCGGCGAGGAGTCCACGGGCATCAGCGACGACCTGCACGCCGCGACGAAGCTCGCGCGCTCCATGGTCACGTCCTTCGGCATGTCGCGCCGGCTCGGCCACGTCACGGTCGGCGAGGCCGGCGGCGAGGTCTTCCTGGGCAACGCGCTGCAGGACCTCGGCTCGACGGGCCCCGAGACGCTCAACCTCATCGACGGGGAGGTCGCCCGCATCGTCGGCGAGGCCGAGGCGCGCGCCATGGTCGTCCTGCGCGCGAACTGGACGACGGTGCAGGAGACCGCGCGGTCGCTCGTCGAGTTCGAGACGCTCTCCGGTCACGCGCTCGACGCCCTCCTGGCGGCGGTGCAGCCCATGCCGATCGAGTCGATCGCGCTGCCGACGGCCGCCGCGGGCACCCTCGGCGCCGGCGTCGACCGCGCGCACAACGAGGCCGCCGCGCGGGACGAGCGGGGCTGAGGTGCGCCCACGTCGGAGCGCCGGGGGCGGCTCCCGGGCGGTGCGCGCGCGCCGCGACTGGTGGCATGATGACGTCAACGCCGTCCGCGGCACCGGCGTCGCGCCCCACGTGACGGCCCCGGGAGCGGTCGGTCCCCCCTCCCCCGCCGCCGCACCCATGACCGCCTCCCCCTCCCCCGAAGACCCCGCTCCCGGAGCGGTCGTCGACGAGGTCGTCCAGACCGTCACCGCGCGGCTCGCCGAGTTGCAGCCCTACCTCGACGAGGCCGAGCGCCTGCGCGCGATCCTGGCGGCCAGCGGGGCCGCGGCGTCGCCGGACGGGCCCGCCCGGGACGCGGCGCCGCCGGCGTCGGCCCGCCGCACGCAGGGTGCGAACAAGAGCGCCATCCTCGCCGTCATCGCGGAGCGGCCGGGCGTCACGGCCGCGGACATCGCGCGCACGAGCGGCATGAAGCGGACCGTCGTCGCGTCGACGGTCAGTCGGCTCAAGCGCACGGGCGAGCTCGTGGCCGAGGGCCGCGGCGTCCGCCTGCCGGGCTGAGCGGCCGCGGCCGCTCAGGCGACGTCCTGGGCCCGCGCCGCGGCGACGCCGGCCTCGACGCCGTCGGTCCACGCCGGGCCGTGCCCCGTCAGCACCGTCCGCGCACCGGTGGCGACGAGCGCGTCCAGCGTGGCCGCGTTGCGCGCGCTGTCGACGGTCGCCGCGCGGGCGACGAGGCGCGGCCCCCGCCGGCCGGTGTACGGGTCGAGGGTGACGAACGCGTCGCCCGCGAGGACCACGTCGCGGTCGGGCAGGTGCAGCGCGCAGTGCCCGAGCGTGTGCCCCGGCGTCGGGACGATGCGGGGCGCTCCGGGCACCGGCAGCGTGCCCGCGTCGCCGAAGCGCTCCACCTCGCCGATCGCGGCGGGCCAGAAGGCGCGGTGGCGCAGGAGCGTCGCGACGATCGGGAACGCGCGGACCTGCGTGGCGAAGTACGGGGCGCGCGGCCGCTCGTGGTCGTAGCGCCACGGGTGCCGGGTCAGCGGCGCGTCGTCCTCGTGCACGTGGACGGGGACGCCGAGCTCGCGGCGGGCGCGCTCCGCGAAGCCGACGTGGTCGAAGTGGGCGTGCGTGAGGACGACGGCGCGGACGTCGTCCTCCGACCGGCCGAGCGCGCGCACCGCGTGGCGGAACGCGTCCCACGACGTCGGCACGCCGCAGTCGACGACGGTGAGGCCGTCGTCCCCCTCCACGAGGTACCAGTTCGTGTAGGCGTCCTCGATCCGGTGGACCCCGGGGGCGACGTCGGTCTGCAGCATGGCGGCTGCGTACCCGGGTCCCCGAGCACCATCCGCGCGCGGGCCGCGGCGTCGCGCCGCCCACGATTGGCGCGCCGGGCCACGGGTAGCGACCGCGGGACGGTCAACGACCCCTGGAGCACCCGATGTCCCTCCCCCGCACCCGGACCCACGGAGACCCCCGATGAGCACGCAACCGGGCGATCCCGCCCCGCACCAGGCCCCGCCCCCGCGTCCCGACGGCACGACGGAGGAGCCGCCCCCCGGCTTCTTCCGGTCCGCGGCGGCGCTCTTCGCCAACCGCAACGCGAAGATCCTGCTGGCGATCATCGCCGTGCTGCTGATCGTCCTGGGGATCATCATGGTCGGCTCCGTCGAGAGCAGCTCGAAGGGTCCCGGTCCCGGCGGCGTCGTCGACGTGCCGTCGCTCGTCGCACCCTGGCTGCCCACGGGCTGAGCCTCCGCGGGCCGGGCGCCGCGGACGTGCGCGGCGGGCCCGCCCGCCGGGCCGCCGCAGACGGCCGTCACGGCCCCCGACGCGGTCAGCGCGCGGCGTCCGCCCCGCGCCCGACCCCGCGCGCCCAGAGCGCCTCGCGGACCCGGCGGCTGGCCGGGTACGCCCCGGCACGCAGCCGGTTGAGCACGCCGACGGGCCGGATCCCGCCGCTCGTCGTCCACGGGTCGAAGACGAGCGTCGTCGCCTCATCGTCGGGGAGCCGCTCGCCGATCCGCAGCGTCCCCACGCGGGTCCAGCCCGGTCCGTCGGCCAGGGCCAGGGCGAACTCGGGGCCGCCCGCGCGGGCCGTCGCCTCGAGCCGCTCGAAGTCGGTGCCCGAGCCGGTCGCCGGGGCGGTCGCCCGCAGGCCCAGCAGGGTCCGGCGCGTCCCCACGCGGTAGGGCAGCACGCTCGAGAACCACTGCCCGAAGAACCCGTCGCACGCCGGCAGCAGCATGCGCCGCGTCACCGGTCGGCCGCCCGAGCTCGTGACGAGGAGGTCCTGCGGCTCCCCGGGACCGTGGGCGTCGTGGACGCGGATCGCGACCCCGAGCAGGTCCGCCGCGGGCTGCGGCAGGCCGATGCCGCGCGAGAAGCGGACCGTCGCGTCGAAGGCGGCGCGGCGCTGAAACAGCGGCGCGCCGTCCACGAGTCCGGCGGGCGGATCGAGCTCGAGGCGCGCGCGGTGGGCGATCCCCGGGCCGTGCATGCTGCGGTCCCGGCGCACGCCGGCGAGCGTCCCGAAGACGAGGCCCACCGGCGCCAGCACCACCTTCGGCCGGCGCGACTCGGGCGGACGGTGCGTCGTCGGCATCCCGCGGCGGCTACCCCCGGCGGGCGCTCCGATGCACCGGACGTTCGGCCCGGGCGCGTCCCGGGCATGCGGAGGCCATGAGCGACAAGGACCACGCGACCATCCGCAAGGAGTTCTCCGAGGCGGTCAACATGACGCCGAAGGAGCTCGAGGAGTGGCTCGAGACGGACGAGTCCAAGGCCGTCGGCGACGACGCGGACGGCGAGTCCACGGGTCACCGGTCCGGCCGGCGGATCGTGGAGATCAAGCGCACGAAGGACGACGACCTGACGGACGACGACCACGCCCACATGCAGAAGGTCGTGGGCTACGTGCACCGGCACATGAAGCAGGGCCCGGAGCACGACGTCGAGACGTCGAGGTGGCGCTACAGCCTGAAGAACTGGGGCCACGACCCGCTGGCCTGAACCGGCCCCGCCGACGCCCGCGCGTCGTGTGACCGCGCGCATGCAGCGGCGCGGGGCGGGTATCGAACGGGCGCCATGTTGCAGGACACCGACTCGACGCTCTCAGCCCGCGACCTCGACCGCGTGATCGCCGCGCGCCAGCGCCTGCGGAGCTACGCCCCCTACAGCCCCACCACCCCCGCCCGCCCGGCGCCCCGCACCGGGCGCGTCCGGCCCCTCGTGTCGCACCCGTCGCACGAGCGCGCCGACGACGACTGAGCCCCGCCGGGCCCGTCCCGGCGGGCCTGCGGCGCCCGGCCGCCCGCCGCGTCCCCGCCGGCGGCCCGCCGCGTGGTAGACCCACGGGCGCCGGTCGCGCCCCGTCGGGTCGACCGGTCCCACCGGACCGCGAACGAGGAACGGGTCGCCGATGCGCGCCGTCGTCTGTCAGAACACCGAGCTGTCCGTCCAGGACCTCCCCGAGCCCACGCCCGGTCCGGGGCAGGTGCGCCTCGAGGTCGTGCGCTGCGGCGTCTGCGGCTCGGACCTCCACGCCCGCCACGGCTTCGACGAGTGGGCCGACATGGCCGAGGGCGTCGGCTACGAGCGCTTCGGGCGGGTCGCCCAGCCCGTCGTGCTCGGCCACGAGTTCTGCGGCCGGGTCGCGGAGTACGGCCCCCGCACGAAGCGGACCGTCGCCGAGGACACCCCCGTGGTCGCGCTGCCGATGCTCCGCAACCGGGACGCGGACGCCATCGACCTGACCGGCCTCTCGCGCCACGCGCCGGGCGCCTACGCCGAGCAGGTGCTCGTCGAGGCGTCGCTCATGCTGCCGGTGCCCAACGGCCTGGACCCCGAGGTCGCGGCGCTGACGGAGCCGATGGCCGTCGCGCGCCACGCCGTCCTGCGCGGCGAGGTCGCCAGGAAGCAGGTCGCGGTCGTCGTCGGCTGCGGCCCCGTCGGCCTGGGCGTGATCCTCATGCTGAAGGCGCAGGGGGTCCGGACCGTCGTCGCGAGCGACCCGTCCGCGAGCCGCCGGGAGCTCGCCGCGCGGTGCGGCGCCGACGTCGTCGTC
>WLOB01000278.1 GCA_009699505.1 Actinomycetota bacterium
CCGCCTGGAGTCGACCGCCTCGCGGACCAGGCCGCCGACGATCGCGTGGCACTGGCGGAACGGGACGCCGCGCTTGACGAGCTCGTCGGCGAGGTCCGTGGCGGCCAGGAGCTCGTCGGCCGCGGCGGCGGCCATCCGGTCGGCGCGGAACGTCGCGCCGCCGATCATGCCGCCCGCGGCGGCGAGGGCCTGCTCGAGCGTGTCGGCGGCGTCGAAGACGTGCTCCTTGTCCTCCTGCAGGTCCTTGTTGTAGGTCAGCGGGAGGGCGTGGATCACGCCGTGCAGCGCCGAGAGGTGCCCGACGATCCGCGGCGCCTTCGCGCGCAGCAGCTCGGCGCAGTCGGGGTTCTTCTTCTGCGGCATGAGCGAGCTGCCCGACGACCACGCGTCGGGCAGCGTGAGGAAGCCGAACTCCTCGCTGGCCCACTGCACGATCTCCTGGCCCAGCCGCGAGAGGTGCGTCGCGCACGTCGCGGCCGCCCCGAGGTAGTCCAGCGCGAAGTCGCGGTTGGAGACGGCGTCGATCGAGTTCGGGTGCGGCTCGCCGAAGCCGAGCTCGGCCGCCGTCATCGTGCGGTCCGTGTCGAAGTTGACGCCGGCCAGGGCACCGGCGCCCAGCGGCATGCGGCGGAGCGCCTGCTCCTGGGTGAAGCGGAAGCGGGCGCGGTCGCGCTCGAGCATCCACACGTACGCGAGCAGGTGGTGGGCCAGGTAGACCGGCTGGGCGCGCTGCAGGTGCGTGTAGGCCGGCATGGGCCAGTCGGCGTGCGCGGTCGCCACGTCGACGAGGACCCGCATGAGCCCCTCGATCGCCTCGACGGCGCGGCCCGCGGCCTCGCCGGTCCACAGCGCGAAGTCCGTCGCCACCTGGTCGTTGCGCGAGCGGGCCGTGTGCAGGCGGGCGCCCGGATCGCCGACGAGCTCCGTCAGATGGCGCTCGATCGCCATGTGGATGTCCTCGTCCTCCGCGCCGAACGGGAACGTGCCGTCCTGGAGCTTCGCCTCGATCGTCTCGAAGCCGGAGAGGATGGCGGTCAGGTCGTCCTCGCCGATGATGCCGCGGGACGCGAGCATCCGGGCGTGGGCGCGGGAGCCGCGGATGTCCTGCGGCCACATGCGCCGGTCGTAGCCCAGGCTGGTGTTCATCTCCCGGAAGACGGGGTCCTGCGGCTGACTGAAGCGCGACATACGGTGGGCAGTCTATGGAGCCGCAGGACCCGGACCGGGGCTCCCCACCCGCCCGCTGAAGCGCGACATACGGTGGGCAGTCTATGGAGCCGCAGGACCCGGACCGGGGCTCCCCACCCGCCCGCTGAAGCGCGACATACGGTGGGCGGTCCATGGAGCCGCAGGACCCGGACCGGGGCTCCCCACCCGCCCGCTGAAGCGCGACACACGGTGGGCAGTCTCTGGAACCGCAGGACCCGGACCGGGGCTCCCGGCCCGCCGGCCGGAGCGTCAGCGATCGGCTCCGGGTGCGGGACGCCGTCAGGGCGCGAGGACCGCCGTGAGGTCCTCGACCACGCGGGCGACCTGGTCCTGCGTCATCTCGGGGAAGAACGGCAGGGAGAGGCCGCGGGCGGCGGCGTCCTCGGCCACCGGGAACTGCCCCTCCCGGAAGCCGAAGCGCTCGCGGTAGAAGGCGAAGAGGTGGATCGCCGGCAGGTACGGGCGGGTCTGGATGCCGCGCTCGGCCAGCGCGCGGATCGTCTCGTCGCGGTCGACCCCGTGCGGGACCCGCACGACGTAGACGAACCACGAGCGGCGGTTGCCGTCCCGGTCCTCGCACAGCAGCTCGAGACCCGTCCGGGCGGCGAGGGGCGCGAGCGCCTCGCGGTACCACGCCGCCGCGCGGGCTCGGCCGTCGAGCATGTCGTCGAGGCGGTCGAGCTGGGCGAGCCCCAACGCGCAGTGCAGGTCCGACAGGCGGTAGTTGAAGCCCAGGCGGTCGTGGTCGAGCCACTGCATGTCGGGCGCGCGCCCCTGGTTGCGCTCGGAGTCGATGCGCTGCTTGACGGCCGCGTCCCCCGTCGTCACGAGGCCGCCCTCGCCCGTCGTCAGCTGCTTGTTCGCGTAGAAGGCGAAGATCGTGGGGTGGCCGTGGCCGCCGACCGGGAGGCCGTCGGCGTGGACCGCACCGAGGGCCTGCGCGCCGTCCTCGACGATCGGCAGGCCGAGGCGCTCCATGGCCGGCACGTCGGCGGGGTAGCCGAAGATGTGGACCGGCAGCAGGGCGACCGTGCGCTCCGTGACGGCCGAGGCGACCGCCTCGGGCGTGACGTTCAGCGTGTCGGGGTCGACGTCGACGAAGACGGGCGTCGCGCCCTCGAACAGCACGGAGTTGGCCGTCGCGATGAACGAGAACGGCGAGGTGACGACCTCGTCCTCCGGCGCGCAGTCCTCGACGCCGACGGCGCGGAGCGCCAGGTGCAGGCCCGCCGTGCCCGACGAGACCGCCGACCCGTGCGCCGCCCCGACCCGGGCGGCGAAGCGCCGCTCGAACTCCGGGACCCGCGGGCCGAGCGAGAGGTGGCGCGAGCGCAGGACCTCGAGGACCGCCTGCTCCTCCTCCGGGCCGATGACCGGACGCGCCAGCGGCACCGGCGGTCGCGGGTCCTCCGCCGCCGCCGGGGTGCCGGCGGTGTCGGCCGTGACCGCCTCGACGTCCGAGGCGGAGACCGCCGCCGGCGCGTCGTCGGCGGCGCTCAAGCGACCGCCCCGGAGGCGGGCGCGGTCCCGGCGGCGCGCCGGCCGGCCTGCTCGCTGCGGGCGAGGGAGTCGACGAGCGCCTCCCACGACGCGGCGATGAGGTTCTCGTCCACGCCGATGGACCCCCAGGTGTCGTGCCCGTCCGAGGCGTCGATGAGGACGCGGGTCGTCGCGCCGGTGCCCTTCGTCGAGTCGAGGATGCGGACCTTGAAGTCGGTCAGCTCGATGTCGCGCAGGTGCGGGTGGACCTGCCCGATCGCGGAGCGCAGCGCCGCGTCGAGCGCGTGCACGGGCCCGTTGCCCTCGGCGGTGCGGACGTACCGCTCGCCCCCGGCCCAGATCTTGATCGTGGCCTCCGTCTCGACCCGCCCGCCGGCGCGCTGCTCGACGATGACCCGCCAGCTCTCGAGCTCGAAGAGCGGCTCGTAGGTGCCGGTCTCGCGGCGCATGAGCAGCTCGAACGAGCCGTCCGCGGCCTCGAACTGGTACCCGTGGTGCTCGAGCTCCTTGACGCGGTCGATGATCCGCGAGGCCTGGTCCCCGTCGACCTCGACGCCGGCCGCGGCCGCCTTCTCGATGACGGTGCCCTTCCCCGCCAGCTCGGAGACGACGATCTCGCGGGCGTTGCCGACGGCCACGGGGTCGACGTGCTCGAAGGTCCGGGCGTCCGCGCGCATGCCCGCGATGTGCAGGCCGCCCTTGTGAGCGAACGCGTTGCGGCCGACGTAGGGCTGCGTCGGGCGCGGGGTGCGGTTCAGGAGCTCGTCGACGAAGTGGGACGTCTCCGTGAGGCGCGCCAGACCGCCCTCGGGGAGGGACTCGACGCCCATCTTGAGCTCGAGGTCCGCGGTGATCGTGGTGAGGTTCGCGTTGCCGGTGCGCTCGCCGATGCCGTTCATCGTGCCCTGCACCTGCGTGGCGCCGGCCTCGACGGCCAGGAGCGAGTTGGCGACCCCGCAGCCCGCGTCGTCGTGGGCGTGGATCGCGACGCGGGCGTGCTCCCCGAGCTCCGCGACGACCCGGGCCACCGCGGAGTGGACCTGCAGCGGCAGCGACGAGCCGTTCGTGTCGCACAGCGAGAGCGTGTCCGCCCCCGCCTCGACGGCGGCGCGCAGGCAGCGCAGCGCGTAGGCCTCGTCGTCGCGCCAGGCGTCGAAGAAGTGCTCCGCGTCGTAGATCACGCGCTTGCCCTCGCCGCGGAGGAACGCGACGGAGTCGGCGATCAGGCGCAGGTTCTCCTCGGGGTCGACGCGGACGACCTTCTCGAGGTGCAGGCCCCACGTCTTGCCGACGATCGTCGTGACGGGGCAGAAGGAGTCCGCCAGCGTGCGCAGCGCCGGGTCGGCGTCGGCGGTCACGTCGCGCCGGCGGGTCATGCCGAACGCCGCGATCGTCGCGTGGGTCCACGTCTCGCGGGAGAGGAGGTCGAAGACCTCGAGCTCCTTGGGGTTGCTCGACGGGAAGCCCGCCTCGATCAGGTGGACGCCGAGCTCGTCGAGCTTCCGGGCGACGCGGAGCTTCTCGTCGGCGGAGAGCGTCATGCCCTCGCCCTGCATGCCGTCGCGCAGCGTGGCGTCGTAGAGCTCGAAGGGGCGGTCGGTGGTCGTGCGGGTCATGTCGGGTGCAGTTCGTGTGGTCCGCGACCGGGTGCCGGTCGCGGGGTGGGTGCGGACGGTGGCGTGGGGCGCCCGTCCGCTCTGCGCGGCCGGTGCCCCTAGGGAATTCGCCGTCCGGCGACGCGCACGCGGAGGACCATCGGACTCAGCCGACCTGCTCGCGGGCGGGGACCGGGTCCAGCCAGTCCGCGTAGCGCTCGTCGCGACCGTGGAGCGCATCCTCGAAGACGCGCTGGAGCTCCGCCGTGATCGGGCCCATGGCGCCGGCGCCGATCGTGTGGTCGTCGACCTCGCGCACCGGCGTCAGCTCCGCGGCGGTGCCCGTGAGGAAGATCTCGTCGGCGAGGTACAGCTCGGCGCGGCCGAGGTCGCGCTCGACGAGCTCGTAGCCCAGGTCGCGGGCGATCGTCATGACGGACCGGCGGTTGATGCCGTCGAGGATCGAGGCGGACTGCGGCGGGGTCGCGATGACCCCGTCGCGGACGACGAAGATGTTCTCGCCCGAGCCCTCGCAGACCATGCCGCGGTCGTCGAGGAGGATCGCCTCCTCGTAGCCGGCCTTCGTGATCTCGATCTTCGCCAGCACCGAGTTGAGGTACTGGCCGGAGGCCTTGGCGTGCGGGATCAGGCCGGACGGCGAGAGGCGACGCCACGACGAGACCTTGGCGCGCACGCCGTTGGCCTTGCCCTCGTCGCCGAGGTACGAGCCCCACTCCCAGCAGGCGATGATGACGTCGACCGGGGAGTCCAGCGGGCTGAGGCCCATCGGGCCCTCACCGCGGAAGACGAGCGGGCGGATGTAGCAGGAGCGCAGGCCGTTGGCCGCGATCGTCTCGAGCGTCGCCTGCCGGATCTCCTCCTGGGAGAACGGCACGGGCATGTAGAAGAGCTCGGACGACTTGAAGAGCCGGTCGACGTGGTCCCGGTGCCGGAAGACCGCCGGACCGTGGGAGGCGGTGTCGTAGCACCGGACCCCTTCGAACACGCCCGTCCCGTAGTGCAGCGCGTGGGTCAGGACGTGGACCTTCGCGTCGTCCCAGGCGACGAGCTCGCCGTTCTTCCAGATGTAGTCGCCCTGCGGCACTCCGCGCTCCCCGTCCGTGGACCGTCGTCCGCGGCCGGGCCGCGGACGGAACGCCTGACTCTACCGGGCGGCCCGTCGGGGACGGCGGCCCCGCGGCGGGGGCCTCGACCCGGTCGGCGGGCGGCCCGGACCCGGGGACACCCCCCATCCGTCGCACCGACCCCTCGCGAGGGGTGGCCGCGGCGCCGCAGGGCGCCTACCGTCGGGTGCAGATGCCGGGTCCGGTGCACGCACCGGTCGTCGAACCCCCCGGCGCACGGAGGATCATGACCACCAGCACGATCGACACCGCCACCCGCGACCGCCGCGTCCGCGACACCCTCGCGCAGCAGACCGGCCGGCTCGACGACGTCTTCGTCGACGACGGCCACGCGCCGGACGCGATCCACGCGGACGCGCTCGGCCACTGCCGCGTCTCGGTGCAGGCCACCGTGTCCGAGGGTCGCCCGGTCGCCGTCTAGGACCCGACCCCGCCCGCGGGGCGGAGCGTCTCCCGGGTCGGTCCGCCGACCCGCCCACGACGGGCCCGGCCAGCGGCCGGGCCCG
>WLOB01000279.1 GCA_009699505.1 Actinomycetota bacterium
CCCCCAGCCCCAACGGAACGCTCACCGACACGGTGGTCGCCGACTGGGATGTCGTACGCGAGATGTTCGAGACGGCGAGCGAGAGCGCGATCATCTCCGAGCGTTTCGGCACGTGCAAGGTCGTGACCCTCCTCCGGGCGCGCTCGCTGCCCGACGACCCGCTCGTCATCGACGGCCGGGGACGCCTCGATCTGGACGGCGCCTCCGAAGGCGACGCCACGGTGCACGTGGAGCTCGACGACTTCGACGTCGGCCTCCTGTCCCAGGGGAAGATCCGCCTGGCGATGTCGATCGCGATGGGCCGCGCCTCCTACCGTGGTCCCGTCCGTGAGTTCCTCCGCGTCCTGCCCACCGTGCAGGCGATCAACTGCCCGCCCCCCGAGGTCGGCCAGGCCCATGACGACGAGTAGCCCGAGGACCATCCGATGAGCACCAGCCCAGAGACCGTCTCCCTCCTCAACAAGGCCGCCGAGTACGACCACCACAACGGCCCGCTGCAGTTCGCCGAGCAGAAGCAGGGCGACTTCTGGTCGATCGAGTGCATCGACCTGTACAAGAAGTTCGGCTCCAACCGGGTGATGAACGGCCTGAGCGTCGGGATCCCGGAGGGGCTCATCACCGTGGTCCTCGGGCCGTCCGGCACCGGCAAGTCGGTGCTCCTCTCGCACCTGATCGGCCTCATGTTCCCGGACCAGGGCGACATCCTGGTCCACGGCCAGTCGGTGAAGAACATGAGCACCGCCGAGCTGCTCGCGATGCGGCGCAAGTTCGGGATCCTCTTCCAGGACGGCGCGCTCTTCGGCTCGATGAACGTCTACGACAACGTCGCGTTCCCGCTCCGGCAGCACACCAACTTCAACGAGAAGAAGATCCACGACATCGTCATGTCCCGCCTGGACGAGGTGGGACTGGCCAACGGCGCCGAGACGCGCATGCCCTCAGAGCTCTCCGGCGGCATGCGCAAGCGCGCCGGCTTCGCCCGGGCGCTCGTGCTGGACCCGGAGATCGTCATGTTCGACGAGCCCGATTCGGGCCTCGACCCGGTCCGCACGGCGCTGCTCTGCCAGCTGATCCAGAAGGTGCACGCCGAGAACGGCGGCACCTACATCGTCATCACTCACGACATCGCCTCGGCGCGACGCATCGCCGAGTACATCGCCGTCCTCTGGAAGGGTCAGATCGTCGAGTCCGGCGACCGGGACGAGATGTTCAACTCCCCCAACCCGTTCATCCGCCAGTTCCTCAAGGGCGACCCCTCGGGCCCCCTGGGAATGGAATAGGAGCAACCCCATGGCCTCCAACGTCCTCGCACCTCCGCAGGTCCCGCTCCGGCGACCCGCGGCCTCGCCGCCGCCCGACAAGCGCGGTCCGTCCTCGACGAAGGGGCCGTTCGCCGCCCTCGAGCAGATCGCCGGCATGGTCCTGCTCTTCGGCGCCAGCATCAAGGCGGTCGTCATGCCGCCGTACAGCTGGAAGAACGAGTTCATCGAGCAGTCGTGGATCATCGTCAAGCTCTGCACGATCCCGATCATCGTCTCGACGACGGCGTTCGGCTTCGGCGCGCCGGGGCTCCAGGGCGGCAACATCACCTACATCTTCGGCACGGTCGACCGGCTCGGCGCGTTCTTCGTGATGGCGTCGGTGCGCGAGTTCGCCCCGTGGATCGACGGGATGGTCCTCGCCGGCGTCGGCGGCACCGCGATCTGCGCGGACCTCGGTGCCCGCAAGGTGCGGCAGGAGCTCGACGCGCTCGCCGTCCTCGGCCTCGATCCCGTCAAGACGATCGTCGCGCCGCGCTTCCTGGCCCTGGGCCTGCTCACGGGCATGATGAACCTCGTCGCCATCGTCTTCGGCGTCTTCGGCGGGTGGCTCGCGGCGGTCCCGGTGTTCGGCGACACGTCGGCCGGCTACCTGCTCACGTTCACGTCGAACTTCACGTTGCCGGACCTCCTGGGCAGCGTGCTGAAGACGAGCATGTTCGGCTTCTTCGTCGCCGTCATCTGCTGTTACAAGGGCATGAACCTGCGCGGAGGCGCCGAGGGCGTCGGCCGCGCCGTCAACCAGGCCGTCGTGCTCTCGTTCATCGCCATCTGGTCGTTCAACTTCATCTTCACGACGACGCTGCTGGCGGCCTTCCCCGAGACCGGAAACCTGCACTGATGAATGCTCCCGCCGTTGGAACCGGCGGCGCCGTCCGGCGCCGTCCCACCGCAGCGAACCGCCTGGGCGAGGGTTTCGTCCGGCCCGTTCGCGATCTCGTCAACGAGGCCGGCAACATCGCGGCCTTCTGCGGTCGGACCCTGGCCTCCGTGCCGGGCTCGTTCCGCTATTCGTCGGAGATCCTGCGCCAGGCCGGCCTGCTGATCACCGGCACGCTGGCCGTCGTCGTGCTGATGGAGTTCGTCGTCGGCATGATGTGCGCGACGGAGGCCAACTACGTCCTCCGCGGCTACGGCGCGACCGCGTACTCCGGCGTCTTCACGTCGTTCTGCGGCATCCGCGAGATGGGCCCGTACATGTGGGGCTACATCATCGCCGCGAAGGTCGGCTGCGGTCTCGTCGCCGAGCTGGGCTCGATGCGGATCAACAACGAGTTCGACGCCATGGAGTCGCTGGGCATCAGCTCGATGAAGTACGTCGTCGCGACGCGCCTCGTCGCCGCGTGGCTGACGTTCCCCTTCATCTACATCGTCGCCTTGGCGATGCACAACGTCGCCAACTACCTCGTCATCGTCGAGCAGATCAAGGAGGTCTCCCAGGGTGGCTGGGAGGGCGTCCACTGGGCGTTCATCAGCGGCGCGGACATCCTCTTCTCCGAGATCAAGATCATGACGATGGGCACCGCCATCGTGCTCGTGGCGATGTACTACGGGTACACCGCCCGCGGCGGCCCGGTCGGCGTCGGCACCGCCACAGCGCGGTCGATGATCCTCAACCTCGTGCTGATCCACATCATCGGATCCGTGCTCACCATGGTGTTCTGGGGCCTCAACCCGAACACCCCCGTCGGAGGCTGACCCCGGTGAAGAAGCTCATCCTGGACCGTCCCTGGGTCCTGATCATGGTGGCGTTCTTCGTGGCGCTCACCGTGGTCATCGTCAAGGGGCGGTCGCAGCCGCACGAGGTGAAGGCGGCGTTCACCGCCGGCGTGAGTCTCGCGTCAGGTCTCGACGTCCAGCTGGACGGCGTCGACGTCGGCAAGATCACGAAGGTCCAGTACGAGGACGGTCAGGCGATCGTCACGCTCGGCATCAAAGACGATCAGGCCTGGCCGCTGCACGAGGGCACGACGGCGTCGCTGCGCTTCGGCACCACCATCGGCAACGGTACGCGCTCCGTGGCGCTGGAGCCCGGTCCCAAGAGCGCTCCCGAGATCCCCGACGGCGGCATCATCAGCCGCAAGAACACCAGGACCCCGGTCGAGTTCGACCAGGTCTTCAACACGCTCGACGCCTCGACCCGCCGTCGCCTCCGCAGCATGCTGGACGGCACCGCGACGGCGCTCGGCGGGCACCAGAAGGGCCTGCAGAGCGGGCTGCGCAGCGCCCCGTCGGGCGTGCAGACGACCGGTGACCTCGTCGGCGACCTGCTCTCGGACGAGACCGCCCTGAAGGGCCTGGTCTCCAACACCGACCGCGTCACGCGGACGCTCGGCGCCCGCCGGCCGGTGATCAGCGACCTCGTCTCCGTCGCGGCGAGGACGTTCCAGGCCTTCGGTCAGCGGACGGCCAACGTCCAGGCCTCCCTGGACCGCTTCGCGCCGACGCTGGACGACGCGCGCTCGACGCTGGACCGCAGCGACTCGAGCCTCGACAAGGTCGACGCGGCGTTCCAGGCGCTCGAGCCCGGCGCGAAGGAGCTCCCCTCCCTGGCGAAGACCGCCAACCGGGCGCTCGTGCGCCTCGAGGACGTGGCCCCGGTGGCCGTCACGACCCTGAAGACCGCGCGTAACGTCGCACCGCGGCTGCGCTCGCTCCTGGACACCGGCACGCCGCTGATGAAGCCGGCGGCGAAGGCGCTGACCACCGCGGCGCCGATGCTCGACTGCGTCCTGCCGTACACCCCGGACGTCGTGGGTTTCTTCACGAACTGGGGCAGCGCCGGTAAGAACTACGACACGCTGCACCATTACGCGCGGGTCTACGTGCGTGAGGGCCTGTCGTCCCTCAACGGCCTGCTCCCGAACTCGCAGGCGGTCACGGGGCTCAACAGCCTCGGCTTCAACTACCAGTACGCGTTCCCGCGCCCGCCCGGACTGAACGATGGCAAGCCCTACTTCCTGCCCGAGTGCGGGATCACGAAGGACTCGATGGACGTGACGAAGGATCCGGAGCGGCCCCGATGAGCGACTTGCGCAAGCTGGCCGTCCCGGGACTCGCCCTGCTCGTGGTGATCGCCGTGGCCGCGTTCGTCATGGGTGGCGGGGGCGGCGGCGGCTACACGGTCCAGGCGGAGTTCAAGGACGTCAATGGCCTGAGGAAGAACTCCGACGTCAAGATCGGGGGCGTCCCCGGCGGCAAGATCTCGAAGATCGAGCTGACCGAGCGCGACACGGGCCTCGTCACGATGACCCTTCAGGACGGAGCGTTCCCGATCGGTGCCGGCGCGACCGCCGACTCCCGGCCGGTCAACCTCCTCGGCGAGAAGTTCGTCGACCTCGATCCTGGCAACACGAAGCGTCCGGAGGACTCTGGCGCGACGATCCCGATCAAGAGCACCGGGACGCCGGCCGAGCTGGACGACATCCTGAACATGCTCGACCCCACCACGCGCGGGCGCCTCCGGGTGCTCATCAACGAGGCGGGCGTCGGCATCGCCGGGCGGGACTCCGACATCAACGCGGTGCTCGACCGGCTCCCGCCGTCGCTGCGCGAGGCGCGGAAGCTCGTCTCGTCGTTCGCGGCGGACACGGACCGCCTCAAGCGCCTCGCCACCAAGGGCGACCGTGTGGTCGCCGAGCTGGCCGACGGCAAGGACGACGTCACGGCGTTCGTCGACACCGCTGAGCAGACGCTGCGGAACACCAGCGCAAATCGCGAGAACCTCGGGCGGACGCTCGACGCGGCGCCCGGCACCATCCGGCAGCTGCGCGGCACCCTGGACGAGCTGGCGACGGCGTCGTCGCGCCTGCGCCCGGCGGCCCGCGATCTGCGCTCGACCTCCAAGCCGCTGGCGGCGACGCTCGCGCGTCTGCCGCAGTTCGCGGACGACGCCGAGCCGACGCTCCGCGCCGCGCGCGAGACCGCGCCGTCGCTCGAGCGCCTCGGCCGGCGCGGCGCGCCGATCGTGGCCCGCCTGGAGCCCACGGCGCGCGAGCTCTCCCGCTTCTCGACGGTCGCCAATCCGTTCAGCAAGACGCTGGACAACCAGATCAACCCGCTCCTGACCGTCATGGAGGGCTGGGCGCGCACGATCCAGACGCGCGACAACGCCGGCCACCTGTTCCGGACCGAGGCGGTCCCGGACGAGGAGCTCGTGACGGCTCTGCTCGGCCGGCTCGGCACGCGAGACCAGCAGAACCGCCCGCAGGCCACCGGCCCGTCGGGCATCGCCAACGGCGACCCGCTGCCCGGGACGCCCGAGCGGTCCAAGCCCGCGCCGACCCCGACGCTCGCGACCCCGGCCACCCCGGCGCCCGCGTCGCCCGGCCAGGACTCCGACAAGGGCAGCGCCGACGGCGTCGCCGACCTCCTCGACTACCTCCTCCGCTGATGGCTCGATACACCCGCAGGCCTCGCCTCCGCAGCGCCGCCAGCAAGTCGCTCCCCCGGCCCGTTCTCTGGGGGATCGGCCTGTCGGCCATCGCCTTCCTGGTGGTGATCTTCCTGGTCGGCATCAACGCGCCGAACAAGATCCCGGGGCGCTCCTACTACAACCTGAAGGCGCAGCTCACCTACGCCGACAACCTCACGGGCCACTATCAGGTGCGCATCGGCGGGCGGTACGTCGGGCAGG
>WLOB01000028.1 GCA_009699505.1 Actinomycetota bacterium
CGAGCTCGAGGCGATCGCCGACCGCTGGCACGAGATCGTCGCGGACGACGCCGCGCGCACCGCCGCCGGCGACGGCCCCGGGTTCCGCCTCGTCCTGGGCGCGGACGACCCCGCGGTCGCCGACCTCGGCCTGGAGCGCGACGACGTCCTCTACTTCGGCGTCCAGGACGTCTCCGTCGCCCGGGAGGTCGCCGACCACGCCTCCGACGCCACGACCTGCCGCGTCTGCGGCGCCTCCTACGTCTACACCGCGACGTTCGTCGGACACCTCGGCCACTACGCCTGCCCGGCCTGCGGGCACCGCCGACCGGACCCGCAGGTCACCGCGGAGCGCGTCGTCCTCGACGCGACGCGCGGCTCGGCGTTCGACCTCGTCCTGCCCGACGCGACCGTCCCGGTCCGGCTGCACCTCCCCGGCCTCTACAACGTCTACAACGCGCTGGGCGCCGCGGCGCTCTGCCACGCGCTCGGCGTGCCCGCCGGCGTCATCGCGGAGGGCCTGGGCTCGACCGCCGCGGCGTTCGGGCGCGCCGAGACCGTCACGGTCGGCGACCGCGAGCTGCAGCTCCTGCTCGTGAAGAACCCCGCCGGGGCCAACGAGGTCGCCCGCACCCTGGCCCTGGCGGAGGGCGAGCTCGACCTGCTCGCCGTCCTGAACGACCGCATCGCCGACGGTCGCGACGTCTCCTGGATCTGGGACGCCGACCTCGAGGCCCTCGCCCCCCGCGTCCGCCACGTCACCTGCGGCGGCACCCGGGCGGAGGAGATGGCCGTGCGGTGGAAGTACGCCGGCGTCGCCGCCGCCCGCATCGCCGTCGTGAAGGACGGCGTCGGCGCCGCCCTGGACCACGCCCTCGCCGCCGCCCCGGAGGATCCCGCCGTGCCGGTCCACGCCATCCCGACGTACACCGCGATGCTCGAGCTCCGCGAGGAGCTGGTCCGCCGCGGCGCCGCGAAGGGGTCCTTCGCATGACCGGCGCCCCGCGCAGCGGTCGGCTCAGCGCCGCCGGCACCGCCCCGACGCGCCCGGACCCGGACCTCGACCACGTCCGCTGGCACGACCTCGAGTGCGGCGGCTACCGCGCCGACCTGCGGCTCTGGCGCACCCTGGCCGACGAGCAGGCCGCCCGCCACGCCGACGGGCCCGTCCGCGTGCTGGACCTCGGCAGCGGCACGGGCCGGGTGTCGCTCGACCTCGCCGCGCGCGGGCACCGCGTCCTGGGCGTCGACGTCGACCCCGTCTTCTGCGCCGAGCTGCGACGGCGCGCCGCGATCCGGTCGCTGCCGGCCGCCGCGGCGGTCAGCGACGCCCGCGAGCTGCGGCTCGGCGAGCGCTTCGGCCTCGTCGTCGCGCCGATGCAGACGATCCAGCTGCTCGACGGTCCGACGGGCCGGGCCGCGTTCCTCGCCGGGGTCCGCGACCACCTCACGCCCGAGGGCGTCGCGGCGGTCGCGATCGTCGAGGACGTCGAGCCGTTCGGCGCCGACGAGGCCGCGCACCTCGCGCCCGACATGAAGGACCACGGCGGCACCGTCTACGCGAGCCGACCGGTCGGCGTCACCGTCGCGGACGGGCGGATCGTCCTGGACCGCGTGCGCGAGATCGTCTCGCCGACCGGCGAGCGCCACGAGACGAGCGACCGCACGGTCCTCGACGTCCTCGACGCGGACGGGCTCGAGGACGAGGGCCGGGCGGCCGGCCTCCGGGTGCTGCCGACGCGCGAGGTCACCGCCACGGGCGAGCACGTCGGCAGCCGGGTGGTGATGTTCGGTGTCTGAGCGGACCCTGCGGATCGGGGCGCTCTACCCCGACCTCCTGAACATCTACGCCGACCGCGGCAACCTGCTCATGCTCGAGCGCCGCTGCGCGTGGCGGGGCATCGGCTTCCAGGTCACCCGCTCGACGATCGGCGACGAGCTCGACCCGGACGCCCACGACCTGCTGTACCTCGGCGGCGGACAGGACCGCGACCAGCAGCTCTGCGCGCTCGACCTCACGACGGTCAAGCGCGACGCGGTGCACGCCCACGCGGCCCGCGGCGGCGCCGTCCTGGCGGTCTGCGGCGGCTACCAGCTGCTCGGGCACCACTACGGGCTGGAGCCCGGGGTGACGCTGCCCGGCATCGGGCTGCTCGACGTCCACACGGAGCGCGGCGAGGGCCGGCTCATCGGCAACGTCGCGATCGAGGTCGACGGCCGCACCCTGGCGGGCTTCGAGAACCACGGCGGCCGGACCGTCCTGGCGCCGGGGCAGGAGCCGCTCGGCCGCGTGCTGGCCGGCCACGGCAACACGGGGTCCTCGGGCTTCGAGGGCGCGCGGACGGGCAACGTCATCGGCACGTACCTGCACGGCCCGCTGCTGCCGAAGAACGCGTGGTTCGCCGACGCCCTGATCGCGATGGCGCTCGGGATCGACCCGGCGGCGCTGGCGCCGCTGGACGACCGGCTCGAGGACGGCGCGCACGCGTCGGCCCGGCGCGCCGCCGGCGTCTGAGCGGGACGCCGCGCCGCGCCCGGTCGGCGCGACGCGGCCCCGGGGTCCTACTCGGCGGGCTTGGCCAGGTCGCCGATGGTCTTCAGGCCGTACTTGTCGGCCGTCGCCTTCGTGACCACGATGGCGTCGCTGTCCTGCGCGGCCGACTTCTCGAGCGCGACGAGGTTCGACGGCAGCGCCTTCTTCAGCTCGGCGTACACCTCGTCGGACGTCGTGGCGGTCGCGTCCTTGTCGAGGTACGTGAGGATCGTGCCGCTGTACTCCGGGAAGAGGTCGAGCGAGCCGCTCTCGAGCGCCGGGTAGTACTTCTCGCGGCTGCCGATGTTGAGCTTCGTCTCGATGTCCGCGCCCTGCGCCTCGAGGGCCTCGGAGTAGATCTCGGCCAGCACGACGTTCTCGGGGAAGTTCGCGGAGCCGACGGTCAGCGAGGTGCCCTCGGCGGACGTGCCGGTGGTGCCCAGGCCGTTCTCGCTGAGCCAGCCCTTCGCGACGGCCTCGGGGTCCTCCTTGTCGACCTGGACCTTCGAGACGAGCTCGCCGAGCCCGTCCGTGGTGAGCTTCGCCGAGATGCCGTTGAGGACGGTCTCGACGCCGGGGGTGACCTTCTCCTTGTTGATGATCGGGAGGACGTCCTGCGCGGCGAAGTTGTTCTTCGGGTCCTCGAGGATCACGAAGTCGTTCGCGGCGATCGACGGGTCGGTCGTGAAGAGGTCGGCCGCCTCGATCTGGCCGTTCTTCAGCGCGTTGACGGTGACGGGGCCGCCGGTGTCGGTGACGGTGTACTTGCCGAACTCGACGCCGTAGTTCTTCTTCAGGCCGGGCAGGCCGTCCGTGCGGGTCTTGAACTCGGGCGGGCCGCCCATGATGAGCTGGCTCGCGACGGTCTCGCCGGAGCCGGAGCCCGACGACGAGCTGCTGCTGTCGCCGGAGTCGGAGCCGCAGGCGGACGTGCCGAGGGCGAGGACAGCGGCTACTGCGCTGGTCGCCAGGATCCTGGTGTTCATCGTCACTCCTTGGAGTCGTTGAGGGTGCAGGGGATCTGCAGAGGGAAGAGCCGGCCGGTCCGGCGAGGGACGGCGTGGTGGAGGTCAGCCACGGGCGACCTCCGCCTCGGGGAGGACGGCCAGGCGGGAGTCCGGGACGGCGGTGCGCTCGTTCGCGTAGCGGCCGGTGATGCCACGCGAGACGACGTAGCGCTGGACCGTCGCCAGGACGAGGTCGGTGAGGAGCGCGAGGGCGGCCACGAGGACGCCGCCGCCGATCATCTGCGGATAGTCCTGCTGGGCCAGGCCGTCGTAGATGAAGCGCCCGAGACCGCCCAGGGGCAGGTAGGACGCGACGGTCGCCGTCGCGATCAGCTGCAGGGCCGCGCTGCGCACGCCGGAGAAGATGAGCGGCAGGCTGATCGGCAGCTCGACGCGGAACAGCACCTGCGAGCCCGTCATCCCCATCCCGGACGCCGCGTCCCGCACGCCGGGGTCGACGTTCTGCACGCCGGCGAACGTGTTCGCCAGGATCGGCGGGACGGCGAGCAGCACCAGGACGATCACGGTCGGGATCAGGAACCCCGTGTCCGTGCGGCCCTGGAACTGCGGCGAGATGATGACCGTCAGCAGCACGAGGACGCCGACGGTGGGCAGGGCGCGCAGCGCGTTCGCGGCGGCGACGAGCCACCGGCCGCGGTCCGTGTGCCCGATGAAGAGGCCGAGCGGCAGTGCGATCGCGAGCGCGATCAGGAGCGCCATGGCGCAGAACCGGACGTGCGCCAGGAGCTGCGTGATGATCCCGGTGTCGAAGCGGGTGTCCGTCCAGTGGGACGGGTCGGTCAGCCAGGTGACGACGTCGCCGATCACGTCGCCACCGCCCGTCGCCACGGGGTCAGCAGCCGGTTGAGCAGGACCACGAGCGAGTCCAGGACGACCGCCAGGAGCACGCAGAGCACGATCCCCAGGACGATCGGCGGGTAGTACGCGTCGGGCGTCGAGAGCTGGAAGCCCTGCGTGAAGAGCTGGCCGAGGTTCGACAGGCCGATGGTCCCGGCGACCGCGACGATGCTGACGTTCGAGACGACCGCGACGCGCAGGCCCGCGGCGATGACGGGCACGGCGATCGGCAGCTCGACCTTGAAGAACCGCTCGAGCGGCCGGAACCCGAGCGCCGTGGCGGCCTGCACCGTCTCGTCGGGCACGGAGGCCAGCCCGTCGGCCACGACCCGGACCAGCAGCGCGACGGAGTAGACCGTGAGCGCGATCGGGACCTGCAGCGGGTCGAGCGTGTCGAGCCCCAGGATCGGCGGGACGAGGACGAACAGCGCGATCGACGGGATCGTGTAGAGGACCCCGGTGATCGACATGATCGGCGGGTAGGTCCACCGGTGGCGGCGCGCGACCCAGCCGAGCGGCAGCGCGATCAGCAGCCCGACGATCACCGGCACGACCGACAGCCAGGTGTGGGACCACAGCAGGCCGAGGTCCTCGCTGCGGTGGTCGAGGAAGTACTCCACGAAGTGCAGCGGCGACGAGCTGGCGCCGTCGGCGGCGAGGACGGTCACGTGCGGGGCTCCGGCTCGCGGGCCTCGATGAGCTCGAGGACCTCGGCGGCGGTGATCGTGCCGACGAGGGCCCCGCCCTCGTCGACGACGACGCCGCGGCCCGACGGCGAGGACAGGCAGGCGTCGAGCGCGGCCCGCAGGCTGCCGCCCTGGGTCACGAGGGTCCCGCCGCGGTGCAGCAGGCCGTCCGTGACGGTGGCGCCGGCCGGCGCGCTCGCGCGCATGTCGAGCCAGCCCTGCGGGGCGCGGGCACCGTCGACGGCCAGGAGCCAGTCGTCGTCGGAGCCCGTGGGCAGCGGGGCGCCGGTGGCGACCGTCGGCTCGCTCCGCGTCGACAGGGTGCCGGCGGTGGCGAAGCCGAGCGCCCGGTAGCCCCGGTCGCGGCCGACGAAGCCGGCCACGAACGCGTCGACCGGGCGGCTGAGCAGCTCGGCCGGGGTGGCGACCTGCGCGAGGTGCCCGCCGACCCGGAGCACGGCGACCTGGTCGCCGAGCTTCACCGCCTCGTCGATGTCGTGGGTGACGAAGACGATGGTCTTGCCGAGGTCCTGCTGCAGGCGGAGGAACTCGTCCTGCAGCTGCTCGCGGACGACGGGGTCCACGGCGCTGAAGGGCTCGTCCATGAGCATCACGGGCGGGTCGGCGGCGAGCGCCCGGGCGACGCCGACGCGCTGCTGCTGGCCGCCGGACAGCTGGGCCGGGTAGCGCTTGGCGAAGTGGGCGGGCAGCCCGACCCGCTCGAGGAGCTCCATCGCGGTGCTGCGCGCCCGCTTCTTGTCCGTCCCGAGCAGGAACGGCACGGTCGCGACGTTGTCGACGATCGTCTTGTGCGGGAACAGCCCGGCGTGCTGGATGACGTAGCCGATGCGGCGGCGCAGCTCGTGCGTCGCCATGGAGGCGGTGTCCTCGTCGTCGAGCCAGATCGTGCCGGAGGTCGGCTCGATCATCCGGTTGACCATCCGCAGGCTCGTGGTCTTGCCGCAGCCCGACGGGCCGACCAGGACGGTGATCTGCCCGGAGGCCGCGACGAGCTCGAGGTCGTCGACGGCGACCGTGCCGTCGGGGTAGCGCTTGGTCACCGAGTCGAAGCGGATCACGTGCCGGTCTCCTGTCCTGTGGTGTCGGTGGACGGCGTCGCACCGAGGAGCGCGCTCAGGGTGCGGGCCTCCGCGGCGAGGATCGCGCCGTAGCGGTGCAGGGTGACGTCGTCGATCCGGTAGCTCGGCCCGAGGAGGCTCATCGCTGCGGCGACGCCGCCGGGCCGGAGGATCGGGGCGACGATCGCGGTGACGTCCGGCTCGTGGCGGTCGAGCTCGGAGACGTACCCCGAGGCGGGCACGTCGCCCGCCAGCGCGCGGCCGACGACGAGGCCCTCCGTGGGGAACGACCGGCCGACCCAGCTCGTGTGCCGGACCGCGTGGGTCCCCTCGACCATCGCGATGTGGATCGCGGTGCCGCCCGCGCCCGGGATCGTCAGGTACGCGGACTCGCCCGTCGCGCCGACGAGGCGGTCCAGGACGGGCTCGGCGATCCGCACGAGGCTCTGGCGACCCAGCGCGAGCGCGCCGAGCTGGACGAGTCGCGAGCCGGCGCGGAAGCAGCCCTCGTCGTCGCGCGTCACGAAGCCCGAGCCCTCGAGCGTCCGGAGGAGCCGCAGGGCGGTGCTCGCCGGTAGTTGCGCGCGCCGGGCGCACTCGGCCAGCCCGATGGAGTCCTCGGCGCAGACCTCGGCCAACAGGGCGAGCGCCCGGTCCACGGTGCGGGTGGTGCCCGCGCTGACCGAAGCAGCCATCGGGAGGCGTTACCCGGGTTCCACGGTGTGCAAACGCCTTGCCATTGGGCGAGATGCTCGCACGGCGCCCGGCGGCCCGCAACGGACGCATCCGTGCCGGAGGCGCCGGGTGCCCGCGGCCGGGCCCGCGGCCGCCGCCCGCGGCCGCCGCCCGTCGTCGCTCAGCGACCCGTGGAGCCGAACCCGCCGGCGCCCCGGGGCGTCTCGTCGAGCGCGTCGACCTCGACGACCGCCGGCAGGGCCACCGGGACGACGAGCAGCTGGGCGATCCGCTCGCCCGCGGCGGCCTGGAACGTCGCCTCCCGGTCCGTGTTCAGCAGGAGGACGCGGAGCTCGCCGCGGTAGCCGGCGTCGACGACGCCCGGCGTGTTGACGAGCGTGAGGCCGTGGCGGGCGGCCAGCCCGGAGCGCGGCGTGACGACGCCCGCGTGGCCCTCGGGGATCGCGACCGCCAGGCCCGTCCCGACGGAGGCCCGCTCACCGGGCCCCAGCCGCACCGCCTCGACGCAGCAGAGGTCGAGGCCGGCGTCGCCGGGGTGCTGCCGGACGGGGAGCACCGCGTCGGGGCGCAGGCGGCGGACGGCGAGCGGCGGGCCGCCGGGCGCTCCGGCGATCGAGGGGGCGGCGGGAGGCGTCGGCACGCCGGGAGGATCGCAGAGGTCCCGGGGACGACCGGGGCGGCGCGCCCTCAGGCCTCGACGACGTGCCCCGCGCCGCGGAGCGCCGCGACGGCGCCGTCGAGGTCGTCCCCCCGGACGAGGAGGTGGTCCGTGTCGAAGGTCGAGACGGCCAAGACGGAGACGCCGGCGTCGGCGAGCGCGGTGGTGAGGCCGGCGAGGACGCCCACGAGCGTCAGGTCGAGCGGCCCGGCGACCCGCAGGGCTCGCCAGGGACCGTCGTGGTGGACGTCGGCCGGGACCTCGGCGGCGGGGCAGACGATGGACAGCTCGTCGTCCGTGCGGATGATCGCCGTCAGCGGGCTCGACGTGCGCGGCAGCCAGGACGGGATCGGCGCGTCGTGGTTCAGGCGACAGACCTGCAGGTGGACGTGGAGTACCTCGAGGCGCAGGCCGGCCGGTCGGTCCGCCGCGGGGTCGGGGTCCGCGGACCCCGGCGTCCCGCCGGTGGGCTCGTCGGGGCCGGCGTCGCTCACGCCGGGTCCCCGTCGCCGTTCCCGGCGGCGGGCTGCAGGCGGAACCGCTCGTACTTGCCCGCCAGCGCGCGCGGCACGCGCGCCCGGACGAGGACGCCGTCGGCGCGGTGCTCCTGCTCGAGGTCGCCCGCGAGCCCGTGCAGCTCGTTCAGGACCTGGCCCTCCGCGTAGGGCAGGAGCAGCTCGACGGCCTGCAGCTGCGCCTCGAACTCGTCCTCGATGCGCGCGGCGAGGGTGCCGATGCCCTCCCCCGCGCCCGCGGCGATCTGGACCGCGTCGGGGAAGCGGGCCCAGAGGGCGTCGCGGCGGTCCTGGTCGATCAGGTCGATCTTGTTCAGGACGAGGACGTGCGTGTTCTCCGTCGCGCCGATGTCCTTCAGGACGTCCTCGACGGCGCCCATCACGGCGGCCATCTGCTCGTCGGGCTGGCTCGCGTCGACGACGTGCAGGACGAGGTCCGCGATGACGGTCTCCTCCAGCGTCGCGCCGAACGCCTCGACGAGGTGGTGGGGCAGCTTGCGGATGAACCCGACGGTGTCGGTCATCAGGTAGGTCCGGCCGTTCCAGCGCAGCTCGCGGGTCGTCGGGTCCAGCGTGTGGAACAGGCGGTCCTGCACGCCGACCGTGGCGCCGGTCAGCGCGTTGAGGACGGTCGACTTGCCGGCGTTGGTGTAGCCGGCCAGCGCGACGTTGGGGATGTGCGACGAGCGCGCCCGCTCCGCCCGCATGACGCGACGGGTGCCCTTGACCTCCTCGAGGCGGCGGCGCAGCTTCGTGATCCGGTCGCGCGCCAGGCGGCGGTCCGTCTCGATCTGCGTCTCGCCCGGTCCGCGGGTGCCGACGCCACCGACGCCGAGGCGGTCGAGGTGGGTCCAGAGACCGCGCATGCGGGCGAGGTTGTACTGGAGCTGCGCGAGCTCGACCTGGAGCTTGCCCTCGGACGAGTTGGCGTGGACGGCGAAGATGTCGAGGATGAGCGCGGTCCGGTCGAGGACCGGCATCTCGAGCGCGCCCTCGATGTTGCGCTCCTGCCGCGGCGAGAGCTCGTCGTCCGTGACGACCATCGTCGCCTCGAGCTCCGCGCACAGCGCCTTGAGCTCCTTGAGCTTGCCCTCGCCGACGTACGTGTTGGGGTGCGGCTGGTCCAGGTGCTGGACGAGCTGGCCGACGACCTCGACGCCCGCGGTGCGCAGGAGCTCGCGCAGCTCGCTGAGGTCCTCGCCCGTCTCGAGCACGCCGACGATCACGGCCCGCTGGTCGGCGGCCTTGCGCTGCTGGTCGAAGTCCGAGGCGTGGGTGGTCTCGAATCCCTGGACGGAGTACTGCGGCTGGTCGTCGTCGTGAGGCACTGCCACCCATGGTACGCCCCTGCCGACGGGCCTCCGGCCCGTCGACCCGTCGGTATCGTCGCGGCGTGTCCCCGCGCCTGTCCGACCGTCTCGCCGACCTGACCCTGCAGCTCGTCGACTGCCCGTCGGAGTCCCGGCACGAGGAGCCGGCCATCGCCCTGGCCCAGGCGCTCCTGTTCGAGGCCGGCGTCCCCACGGTCGACGCGCACGACACGTGCCTCCTGTCCGGCACCACCACGAAGGGCGACCGGCCGCTGATCCTCCTGGCGGGCCACCTCGACACGGTCCCCGCCCAGGACAACCGGCCGGGCCGGATCGAGGGCGGCGTCGTCCACGGCCTGGGCACCTGCGACATGAAGGGCGCCTGCGCGGTGATGCTCGAGCTCCTGCGCGACGGCGTGCACGAGGAGCCCGACCGGGCCTGCGACCTCGGCGTCGTGCTCTTCGGCCGCGAGGAGCTGCCGTTCGTGGACACCACGCTGACGCCGCTCCTGTCCCGGCGCCCCGAGCTGCGCGAGGCGGACCTCGCCGTCGTGATGGAGCCCACCTCCGGCGCGGTGCAGGGCGGGTGCCTCGGGAACCTCAACGCGACCTGGACCTTCCACGGCGAGGCCGCCCACAGCGCGCGCCCGTGGCTCGGGCACAACGCGATCCACCGCGCCGCCGCGGGCGTGGCGAAGCTCTCGCACGTCCCGATCTCCCGCCACGTCTTCTCCGGCCTCGAGTACGCGGAGTGCGTGTCGGTCACCCGCATCGTCGGCGGCGTCGCCGACAACGTCGTCCCGGACCGCGTCGACGCGCACGTGAACTACCGCTACCCGCCCGGCGTGGACCCCGAGGCCGCCGAGGCGCAGCTGCGGGCCTGGTGCGACGTGGAGCACTCGTCGCTCGCGATCGTCGGGCACGCCCCGTCCGGCGCCGTCGCGGTCGACGGCGACCTCGCCCGCGCGCTCATCGCCCGGACGGGCGGCGAGGTCACGCCGAAGCAGGCGTGGACCCCGGTCGCGGAGTTCGGCCTCGCCGGCGTCCCCGCGCTGAACTACGGCCCGGGCGACCCGCGGTACGCGCACAAGCGGGACGAGCAGGTGTCGGCGGCCGCGCTCCAGGCGAGCTACGAGACGCTCGCCGAGCTCGTGCGCACTGGCGCCTGAGGCCGCGGCCGCGGTCCGTCGTCGGGCCCCGCCGCGTAGCGTTCGGGGCGATGGCCGCCTCGTACTCGCGCAACCCGCTCCTGCGTCGCACGGGCACCTACCCGTTCCAGCGCCTGTCCGAGGCGCGCGCGGCCGCCGTGGCCCTGCGCGACGAGGACGCGGCGGACGGGCCGCTCGTCGACCTGGGCGCCGGGGAGCCGCGCGAGCCCACGCCGGAGTTCATCCGCCGGGCGATGGTCGCCGCGGTGCAGGAGGAGACCGTCTCCGCCTACCCCATGTCCGTCGGGCTGCCGGAGCTCCGCGACGCGGTCGCGGGGTGGGTCGGCCGGCGCTACGACGTCGAGCTCGACCCCGGCCGCCACGTGCTGCCGACCCTCGGCTCGAAGGAGCTCGTCTTCACCCTGGCCCAGGTGCTCGTCGACGTCGCCGGCGGCCGCGACCTCGTCGGCGTCCCGCAGCCGGCCTACCCGGTCTACGAGCGCGGCGCCCGGTTCGCCGGGGCCGACGTCCTCGAGCTGCCGCTGCACGCCGGCGCGGGCTTCCTGCCCGACCTCGACGCCATCGCCGACGAGGACTGGGCCCGCCTCGCGCTGCTCTGGGTGAACTACCCGAACAACCCCACCGCGGCGGTCGCCTCGCGCGCGTGGTACCGCGAGGCGGCGGCCCGCTGCCGCGCGCACGGCGTCGTGTTGGCCAGCGACGAGGCCTACAGCGAGCTGTGGTTCACGGGCGACGCCCCGGACTCGGCCCTGCAGATCGGCACCCACGGCGACGACCTCGAGGGCGTGCTCGTCGTCAACACGCTGTCGAAGCGCTCCTCCATGCCGGGGTACCGCTCGGGCTTCGTCGCCGGCGACGCGGACCTGATCGCGGCGCTCAAGGCGTTCCGGCCGAGCGTCGGCGTCGCGCCGCAGCGGTTCGTCCAGCTCGCCGCGGTCGCCGCCTGGCGGGACGAGGCCCACGTCGACGAGGTCCGCGACCGCTACCGGGCGAAGCTCGAGGTCCTGCGACCCGGCCTGGACGCCCTCGGGCTCGTCGACGCGGGCGGCCCGGCCTCGTTCTTCCGCTGGCTCGCGGTCCCCCGGGGCTGGGAAACCGCGCCGTGGGCGTCCCGCGCCCTCGCGGACCCCGGCACGGCCGACCTGGTCTCGCTGCTCACGGACGGCGACCGCGACGACCGCGGCAGCGCCGCCTACGCCGCGGCCCTCCTCCGCGCCGGGATCGTCATCGCCCCCGGCGCCTTCTTCGGCCCGGCCGGCGAGGGCTACGTCCGCGTCGCCCTGGTCCCGACGGCCGAGCACTGCGCGGTGGCGGCCGAGCGCCTGATCGCCCTGGCCGCGGGCTGACCGGGCGGCCCGCCGTGGAAGACCCGCGCCCCGAGTCGCACGGGCGCGCCTCGGCGGCGCTGTGCGGCGTCACACGAGTGGAGCGGCTCTGCACCGGAAGAGGTGCGGAGCCGAAGCGCACAGGCCCCGAGCGGTCGAATCCCGAGCGGCATCAAGATGCGCGAGAGGACGACGTCCTGTGGTGTTCGCGTTCCCCGGTGAGGGAGAGTCGCCCGCCGGCGACGGGCTCCGCGCCGCCGCCCGCCGGATGGACAGGTCGTCGTCCACGGACCCTGCGCACGCGGATCGCGTCCGCCGCGGGGCCGCCGGCCCGACCGCGGACGGCGGACGCGTCCGGCGGGACCGATCTCGTAGGCTCCGGCGCGTGAGCGATCAGCAGCAGCAGAACGGGGCCTTCGGGCTGGGCCTGGCGACGATCTCCGAGGCCGACGGGCGCACGCTCGACGTCTTCTTCCCCGCACCCTCGCTGGGGCTCGACGCGGAGCTGATCGCCGCGACGAAGCACGACGGGACCACCGGAACGAGCGAGGTCCCGTTCGCGCGGGCCACCGTCGCCGGCAGCGGCGCGCTCGCGGCGGCCATCGGTCGCGACGCCGGTCGCGGGGTGCGCATCGTCGCCGTCGCCACGCTGATCGAGGACCTCGCCGCCGCGCCCGTCGACGCCGCCGACGTCTACCTGCGCCTGCACCTGCTGTCGCACCGCCTCGTGCGCCCGCACGGCCTGTCGCTCGACGGGATGTTCGGCCTGCTGACGAACGTCGTCTGGACCTCTCAGGGCCCTTGCGCCGTCGAGGGCTTCGAGGAGACGCGCCTGCGCCTGCGCGCCGAGGGCCGCCCCGTCGCCGTGACCTCGATCGACAAGTTCCCGCGCATGACGGACTACGTCGTGCCCAGCGGCGTCCGGATCGGTGACGCGGACCGCGTGCGGCTCGGCGCCCACCTCGCCGAGGGCACGACGGTCATGCACGAGGGCTTCGTCAACTTCAACGCCGGCACGCTCGGCGCGTCGATGGTCGAGGGCCGCATCTCGGGCGGCGTCGTCGTCGGCGACGGCACCGACGTCGGCGGCGGCGCGTCCATCATGGGCACGCTCTCGGGCGGCGGCACCGAGGTCATCTCCCTCGGCGAGGGCTGCCTGCTGGGCGCGAACGCCGGCGTCGGCATCTCCCTCGGCGACGGCTGCGTCGTCGAGGCGGGCCTCTACATCACCGGCGGCACCGTGGTGACGCTCCCCGACGGCGCGACCGTCAAGGCGCGCGAGCTGTCCGGCAAGGACGGCCTGCTGTTCCGCCGGGACTCGCAGAGCGGCACCGTCGTCGCGCTCGAGCGCTCGGGCTCCTGGGGCAGCCTGAACGCGCAGCTGCACGCGAACGACTGAGGCGGCGTCGGACGGGCCCGGCGACCGGTCGGTCGCCAGGGCCCCGTCCGCCGCTCAGCCCAGCGCGCGCAGCGCCGCGACGAGCTCGTCGGACGCCTCCGCCGCGTAGACCGGAACGGCCCAGCCCGTGAGGTCGACGTGCAGATCGTCGGACACGTCCACGGTCAGCTCGCCGCCGTCGAGGCGCACGAGGACCGACTCGCCGTCCCCGTCGCCGGCGCCCGTGCCCCCGCCGTCGAGCACGTACGCCACCGCGGCCCCGGAGGCCCCGGTGCCCGAGGACATCGTCTCCCCCACGCCGCGCTCGAAGATGCGGGCGCGGATCACGCCGGGCTCCAGCTCGCAGAACCACGAGACGTTCGTGCGCTGCGGGAAGAGCGGGTGGTGCTCGATCGCCGGCCCGATCGCCGGCAGGTCCAGCGCCTCGAGGGCGGCGACGTCCGCCACGCGGATCGCGCACTGCGGGTTGCCGATCTTCACGTGCTGGTAGCTCCAGCGCTGCGGCGGGCCGTCGACCGGGGCGGGCTCGAGCGACTCCGCGCCGTCGAGGGTTCCGCGGCCGTCGTCGGCGCCCGTGTGGTCGGGGCTGCGGGTGAAGGCGCGGCCCATGTCGACCCGGCAGGTCGTCTCGGACAGGATCGTCGGCCGGATCTCGCCGGCGACGGTGGTGATCGAGAACTGGTCGCGGTCCGTCCAGCCCCGGCGACGCAGGTACATGATCGCCTCGCGGGCGCCGTTGCCCGACAGCTCGGCCTCCGAGCCGTCCGGGTTCATGATCCGCAGCGCCGCGACGGTTCCGGGCTCCGTGGGCGGCGACAGCTCGAGCACCCCGTCGGCGCCGGGCCCCAGGTGCGGGTCGCAGAGCACGCGCGCCCGCGCGGCCGTCAGCGGCACGGGCAGGGCGTCGCGCTCCACCACGAGGTAGTCGTTGCCCAGGGCCTGCCACTTCTCGAACCGCATCGCGCGGAGTCTAGGCGGGAAGCAGCGGGGCCACGATCCGCGCGGCCACCGCGTCGGGGTCCGGGTCGCCGGTCAGGTCGACGACCTCGACGCCCGGCAGCTTGCGCATCCAGGTCAGCTGGCGCTTGACGTAGCGGCGGGTGTCGCGGCGCATCCGGTCCTCGTCGCCCTCGAGCAGCGGCTCGAACCCGTGCGCCTTGCGGGCCGTCGGCGACGCGCCGGCGGCGTCGGCGGCCCGCACCTCGTCCGCGGCGCCCGCGGCGAGCATCGCGTCGATCCGCACGTCGATCCGGGCACGGATCTCGTCCCGGTCGCGCACCAGCCCGACGAGCCGCGTGGGGTGCCGCGTCTCGTCCGTCCACAGCGCGCTCGGGCCCTCCGGCGGTCGGAGCTCCCCGATCTCGTGCAGCTCGAGGGTGCGGACGAGCCGCGACCGGTCCCGGGGGGCGATGCCGGCGGCCGCCCACGGGGCGACGTCGCGCAGCCGGGCGTGGAGCGCCTCGGGCCCGTCGCGCACGAGCTCGGTCTCGAGCCGCTCGCGGACCTCGGGCGGCGCCGGCGGCCGGAGCTGCAGCTCGGTCAGGGCGGCGCGCAGGTAGAGCCCGGTGCCGCCGACGACGACCGGGGTCCGGCCGGCGGCCAGGGCCGCGTCGATCTCGGCGTGGGCCAGCTGCGCGAAGCGCCCCGCCGAGCAGGACTCCGAGACGGGCAGGACGGCCACGAGGCGGTGCTCCAGGTCGTCCTGGTCGAGCGCGTCCCGGGCGCCGGTGAGGGTCTCGATGCCGCGGTAGACCTGCAGCGCGTCGGCCGAGATCGCGACGGGATCCCGCCCCGCGGCGCGCAGCGCACGGCCGACCGCGAGGGCGATCGACGTCTTCCCCACGGCCGTCGGCCCGAAGAGCGCGATGACGGAGGGGCTGCCCACGGCCGTGAGTATGGTGACTCGGGTGCCCGTCGTCGTCGGATCCGGCTTCTCCCCCGCGCCCGCCGTCGGCGTGGCGGCGGCCGACGCCGCCGGCGAGGCCCTGGCCGGACTCCGGGGCGCCCCGTGCGACGTGGCGATGGTCTTCGTCTCCGGCGACCTCGTCACGGAGACGTCCGAGGCGCTGCAGGTCGTCCACCGCATCCTCGAGCCCGGCGACGTCGTCGGGACGACCGCGGGCGGCATCCTGGCCGGCGGGCAGGAGCACGAGCAGGGCGACGGCGTGGCGGTCTGGGCGATCTCGCTCGGCGACGAGGGCCGCGCCGAGGTCTTCGAGCTGCACGCCACCGAGGTCGAGGAGGGCATCGCCCTGAGCGGCCTGCCCGCCGTCGAGATCGGCGTCACCTCGGCGGTCGTCCTCCTCGCCGACGTCTCGCGGCTGCCGCTCGAGGCCACGCTGCAGGCCTTCGAGGAGCACCTGCCCGGCGTCCCCGTCGTCGGCGGGGTCCCGTCGCTCGTGCCGCCCGACGGCCGGGCGCTCCTGCACGGGGCGGGGCAGAGCTCGGCCGCCGCGGTCGGCATCCGCTTCGAGGGCGTCGAGGTCCTGCCGCTGGTCTCGCAGGGCGCGCGGCCGATCGGCCCGGAGCTGACCGTCACCGCGGGCGAGGGCGCCGTCATCCGCGAGCTCGCGGGCCGCCCGGCGATCGACGTGCTGCGCGACACGGTCGACAGCCTCGGCGACGAGGACCGCGAGCAGATCCGCCACGGCCTGCTCCTCGGGCTCGTCGTCCAGCCCGGGCAGCCCGAGTACGGCACGGGCGACTTCATCGTCCGCGGGCTCGCGGGCGCGGACCCCGAGACGGGCGCGGTCGTCGTCGGCGCGCCGGTCACCGTCGGCCAGGTGGCCCGCCTGCACGTCCGGGACCCGCAGACCGCGACGCGGGACCTCGAGGACGCCCTGGCGCTGCGCCGCGCCGCGGCGGGGTCCGCCGAGATCGCCGGGGCCCTGGCGTTCACCTGCAACGGCCGCGGGCGCGAGATGTTCGGCCACGACCACCACGACGCCGACGCGATCCAGCGCGAGCTGGGACCCCTGCCGCTCGTCGGCATGATCTCCGCGGGCGAGATCGGACCGGTCGGCGGTCGGCCGTTCGTGCACGGGTTCACGGCGACGGTCGCCGTCTTCCTGACCTGAGCGGGGACCCGGGGCGGACGGGTCCACGGCCCGCGGTCCCCTCGGGCGCGGGTGCGGCCGGTGCCCGTCCGACGACCCGCCGCCGCCGCCCTCCCGGCCGTCGCCCCGGCCGCGCTCCGCCGTCGACCACGGGTCCGGCGGATCCCGTTGTAGGGTGCCGCCCATGCAGCTGCGCGGATCGACGGTCCTGATCACCGGTGCCACGGGCGGGCTGGGTGCCGCGATCGCCCGGGCCCTGCACTGCGAGGGCGCGTCGCTCGTCCTGACCGGGCGGCGGACCGCCGTGCTGGAGCCCCTAGCGCAGGAGCTCGGGGCGACCGCCGTCGCCGCGGACCTGTCGGACGCCGCGGACGTGCAGCGGCTGGCCGACGAGCACGCGGACGCGGACGTCGTGGTCCACAACGCGGCGCTGCCGGCCAGCGGCCCGCTCGACGACTTCTCGCTCGAGGAGCTCGACCGCGCGCTCCAGGTCAACCTCCGCGCGCCGATCGCCCTGACCCGGCTGCTCCTGCCGGCCATGCGGGAGCGCGGGCGCGGGCACCACGTCTTCGTCAGCTCGATGTCGGCGAAGGTGCCCACGGCGGACGCCAGCCTCTACGCGGCCACGAAGCTCGGGCTGCGCGGCTTCTCGCAGGGCCTGCGGCCCGAGCTCGGGCCGCTGGGCATCGGCGTCAGCACCGTCTTCCCGGGGTTCATCCGCGACGCCGGCATGTTCGCCGACACGGGCGTCCAGCTCCCCCCGGGCGTCGGCACGAGCACCCCCGAGCAGGTCGCCGCAGCGGTGGTCCGCGCCATCGTCCGCGACCGTGGCGAGATCGACGTCGCGCCCCTGGGCGTCAAGGCCTCCGGTGTCCTGAACGGCCTCTTCCCCGGCGTCCCCGCCCGGATCGCCGCGAGGGTCGACGGCGGCCGCGTCGGCAGCGAGATGGCCGCCGCGCAGAAGGTCAAGCGCTAGCCGGCCGCCCGCCGACCCCGATCCTCAGGCGAGGACGGACAGGAGCGACATCTCGCCCGAGAGGGTCTGCGACGTCGCGCCGGTGATCTCGACCGGGACGGTCGTGCCCGGCTCGCCGAAGCCCGTGAAGTTCACGACCTTGTTGTGGCTCGTGCGGCCGCGGAGGCGGTCGGGGTCCGTGCGCGACGGGCCCTCGATGAGCACGTCGAGCGTGCGGCCGACGAACCGGCGCGTCCGCTCGCGGGCCTTGCGCTGGACGAGCTCGACGAGGCGCTCCATCCGCTCGACCTTGATGGGGTGCGGGACGAGGCCTTCGGTGAACTCCGCCGCCTCCGTGCCCCGGCGGGGCGAGAAGACGAACGTGAAGGCGCTGTCGAACCCGACCTGCTCGACGACGTCGAGCGTGTCCTGGAAGTCCTGCTCCGTCTCGCCCGGGAACCCGACGATGATGTCGGTCGACAGCGAGACGTCGGGGCAGCCCTCGCGGATCATCGCGACGCGCTCGAGGAACCGCGCCTGGTCGTAGGTGCGGCGCATCCGCTTGAGGATGGAGGTGGACCCGGACTGCAGCGGCAGGTGGATGTGCTGGCAGACCTCGGGGACCGAGGCGTGCACGGCGACGACGTCCTCGCGGATGTCCTTCGGGTGCGGCGAGGTGTACCGGACCCGCTCGATGCCCGGGATGGCCGCCACGACGGTGAGGAGCTCCGCGAAGGTGCGCGGCCGGGGACGCAGCGAGGGCGCCGGGGCGCCGGCGTCCGTGTCGCCCGCCCCCGCGGACGGGGCCGCCCCGTCGAGCGACGCGATCCGTCCCGTCGGCCGCTTCGCGGCGGCGTGGAACGGGATGAGCGCCTCCGGCAGCGGATCGGTCGTGCGCAGGTCGCGGCCGTAGGCGTTGACGTTCTGGCCCAGGAGCGTGACCTCGCGGACGCCGTCGGCGGCGAGGCGCTCGACCTCCTCGACGAGCTGCTCGAACGGCCGCGAGGACTCGCGCCCCCGGGTCGAGGGCACGATGCAGTACGAGCACTTCAGGTTGCAGCCGACCGCGATCTGGACCCACGCCTGGAAGTCCCGGTCGCGCTTCGTCGGCAGGTGCGCCGGGAAGCCCTCGAACTCGAAGTAGCCCTGGGCGGTGAGCGAGTCGGCGGTGAGGAACTCGGCCAGCCGGTTGATCTGGCCGGGCCCGAACGCCACGTCGACGAACGGGAACCGCCGGAAGACCTCGTCCTTGACGGACTGCGCCCAGCAGCCGCCGACGCCGATGACGACCTCGGGCCGCTCGCGCTTCATCCGCTTGGCGTGCCCGAGGTGCGCGACGAAGCGGGAGTCCGCGGACTCGCGGATCGAGCAGGTGTTGAAGAGGATGAGGTCGGCCTGCTCGGCGTCGGGCGCCTCGTCGTAGCCGAGCGACTCGAGCATGCCCTTCATGCGCTCGGAGTCGTGCTCGTTCATCTGGCACCCGAACGTGGTGACGTGGTACCGCTTGGTGGGCGCGACGGTGCTGCTCATGGGCGGCCAAGGGTACCGACGCGGGTCAGTGGTCCTCGCGCTCGGCGCACCGGCGCTCGTAGGTCCGGACCGCGGCGTAGGCGACGTCGAGCGCGTAGCCCTTCGTCGCCAGGAGCCGCAGGGCCTTCTGTCGCGCGCGGTCGTCCTCGGGCGCGCGACCCGCGAGCCGCGCCTCCAGGGCCGCCACCGCGAGCTCGGCCTCGTCCCCGCGGAGCGGGTCCTCGGCGATCGCCCGGTCGACTATCTCGCGGTCGATGCCGGTGCGCCGCAGGCCCTGCTCGATGCGCAGGTGCCCCCAGCCCTCCAGCCGGCGCTTGTCCTCGACGAAGCGCGCAGCGTAGCGCTCGTCGTCGAGATAGCGGAACTCGCGGAGCTCGGCGAGCGCGGCGACGATCGACGCCTCGTCGACCTCGCGCTTCTCGAGGTGCGTGCGGACCTCGGCGACGGTGCGGTCGCGCTTGGTCAGGTGCCGGTAGGCGAGCTTGAGCGCGTGCTGCAGCCGCTCCTCCGCCGTGAGCGGACGCTCGGACGCCGGCGGGCTCGGCTCGCCGTCGGCGGGCGTCGACGCGTCCTCGCCGGCCGTCCGTCCCCCGCGCCGCCCCTTGCGGCCCCGGCGACCGCCCCGTCCGCGGCGACCCGGTTCGGCACCGCCCGCCGGGTCCGGGTTCGAGAACAGGGTGCCCGGCTCGAGGCCGCCGTCGAGGCCCCCCGTGGCCAGACCACGCACGGCGTCGGGCGCGGGCGCCTCGGCACCGGCGGACGACGGACCGCCGGCCCCGGCGGCGTCGGCCGAGGAGGCGTCGGTCGACGCGTCGTCCCGGACGAGCTCCCGGGCACGGCGCAGGCTCGCCGCGACGGGCCCGACCGGACCGGCGGGTGCGCGGTCGGCCCGCGCCGCGCCGGAGGGCGAGCCGGACGTCGACCGGCGGCGCCGCGAGCGGGTGCCCCGGCGGGTCAGGTCGGCGGGCGGGCCGTCGACGCCCCCGGCG
>WLOB01000280.1 GCA_009699505.1 Actinomycetota bacterium
GCGAAGGTCCGGGTCCCGGATCAAGAACCGGTGGTTGGCCCGGACCACGGCCTGGGAGATTCGGCGGCGGGGCCCCCGGAGCACGGTCGCCTGGCTCAGAAAATCGAACAAGGTGGCGCGATACCCGTGGTACCCCAGCCGTCCGAGCGCTGGGATGCGGCGGGCCAGTGCCTTGCCGAGACGGGTGTATCGCGGGTTGGGGGCGTACATGACCCAGTGCCGGCTGCGTTGGAAGACCGTCACCTTCGAGGCGACGCCCGCGAGCGCGCCGGTGATCTGCACGCCGGTCGAACCGGTGCCGACGACTGCCACCCGACGGCCGACGAGCCGCTCGTCGTCGTCCCAACGGGACGAGTGGAACGTCGCCCCGGCGAACGTCTCGAGGCCGGGCAGGTCGGGGATCCGTGGCCGGTGGAGAACGCCGGTGGCGCAGACGAGGACGTCCGCCTCGTCCACGGACCCATCGTCACAGGTCACGTGCCAGCGCCCGCGGTCCCAGCGCGCCTCGGTGATCTCCGTCCCGAGCGTGATGTGGGGCCCGAGGCGGTGACGCTCCACGACGCCTTCGACGTACGCGCGGATCTCGTTCCCCGGGGCGAAGAGGCGATTCCAGCCGGGGTTGAGGTCGAAGGAGTACTGGTAGAAGCGACTCGGGACATCGCACGACAGCCCCGGATAGCGGTTGTGGTGCCACGTCCCGCCGACGCCGGCCGCCTTCTCGTAGAGCGTGAAGTCGGCGAGACCCTGCGTCTTCAGGGCGCAGGCCATCCCGACTCCGGAGACCCCGCCGCCGATGATCAGGACCCGCGGTTCGCGCTCGGTCATGTCCCGACCCCCGATCGGCAGCCGGCGGGCGGGCCCGGGCACACGCGGACACAAGCGGTCGAATAGCCTCTCATCGTCCGGATGCTATACGGTCGTGTAACACGCGGCTCCTCCAGCCCGACGATGAGCCTCCGGTCAGAGGGGTCCGAGCACGTGCAGCCCGTATCGACGTCACCAGAAGCCCCGGCGGATCATCGGCCACGAGGTGCGCCCGTCACCCGGGAGCGCCTGCTGCAGGCGACCCACGAGCTGCTGCTGGAGCGGGCCGGCGCGGCCCCGTCCCTGAGCCAGGTCTGCGAGCGGGCGAAGGTGCAGACCGGGATGGTCCGCTACTGCTTCGGCAACAAGGCCAACATGCTCGAGGCCCTCGTGGAGCGGATCCGACTGGGCGTCGAGGCCGACCTGGAGCGGCTAGCCGCCAGTGATCTCGATCCGGAGCAACAGCTCCGCAGGCACGTCGAGGCGGTCGTCCGGAACTTCGTCCGCTTCCCGTACGGCACACGCCTGAGCGAGCAGCTGCGTTCCGGGCTCGATCACCGCGAGGAGATCACCCACGTCTTCGGCGACGTGCTGATCCCGTTCTACGAACGGCTGCTCGCGGCCGGGCGGATCTCGTGCGGATGGCGCGACATGGACCCGCGGCTGCTGTTCACGTCGATCGCGGGGATGGCCGACTACGTGTCGGGCGCCCGCAGGCTGTTCCCGGAGCTCGACGAGCAGCGACTCGTCGAGCGCTTCACCGGCCACACGGTCGAGCTCCTGCTCGACGGCATCGGTGGCGGAGGACCTCCCGGTCAGGCCCCCCCCGCACCCCGTCGGGCCGGGACGCTCGCGTGAGCACGCTACTGCGCCCCGATCCCGTGCACCACGAGGTCATGGCCCCCGACGGCACCCGGCTCCACGCCGTCTCGGTCAGCCCGCGTGCCCCGAGGGGCGTCGTGGTCCTCGTCCACGGCGTGACCATGGCGATCCCGTTCTGGCACCGCCAGCTCGAGGACCTGCCGGACGACCTGCTGGTGATCGCGTTCGACCAGCGCGGCCACGGAATGAGCGGCCGCCCCGGGCCCGGGGGCATCTCCCTCGACGCCCTCGCCGCCGACGTCGAGGCGGTCGTCGACGCACTGGTCCCGCCGTCGCTCCCGACGACCCTGGTCGGGCACTCGATGGGGGGAATCGCCCTGATGGGGTGGGCCGCGAGGTCCGCCCCATGTCGACCCCCGAACGTTCGTGGCGTCGTGCTGATCAACACGGTCGCGAGTCAGATCGTCTCCGGTGCCACCGCGTTCATCCCGCCGCGGCTCGCGGCGGTGCTGATGGTCGGCCTGTTGCCGGCCGCGCGCTCCCCCCTGCCCCTGGCGCCGGGGAGCGCCCCGGCCCTCACGGGCCTGATCGACCTCCTCGCCATGGGCCCCGACCGCAGCCGCGAGGACCTCACCCTCACCACCCGCCTCCTGCGTGGGACGCACCCGCGGTCGCGTGCGGCCTTCTTCCGCTTCCTGGCCGAACTGGACGCCGAGTCGGCAGCGGCACAGCTCGACCTGCCGACGGTCGTCATCGGGGGACGGTGCGATCGCATCACGCCGCTCGCCGCGGCGACACGCATCCTCGACCTCGTTCCCCACGCGGAGCTCCACCTGATCGACCGCTGCGGGCACCAGGGGCCGCTGGAGGCCTCGCATCGCGTCAACGAGCTGATCCGGCAGGCTGCCCTGCCGAGCTCCCACGACCTCGTTCCGTCGGCGTAGCGAGCACCCCGGCGCCTTCGGCCGGGTCGGCGGCTCACCCCGGCCGGGCCGGGGCTCGCCCCCGCGCTGCGTGTTCCCGCGCGGGGACACGGCCGCCGACAGGCCGTCGACATCGGGTCACGGCCACGGTTGCGAAAGCAGCACCCGGGGTCTAGCGTGCTCTCCACGCTCTCTGGTGACGCCCCCGCCGCCCGCCCCATGCTCCTATGACGACCGACACCGATCCCCGCTCCGCCACGGCATCCGCCGATCGCCTCGCGGCCGCGCGTCCCGCAGGCCGGTTGACCCTCGCCCCGGCGCTCCTCGAGGTGCTCTACGCCCGGATCGGGGCGGCCGGCGACACCGATCCGGCGCTGCCGGGAGCGATCGCGGCCGGCGACGAGGTGGTGCGGGCCCTCGACGCCGGGTGTCCGCCGCAGTTCCATCCCGGCGTCCCGCTCGAGCACGCGACCGTCCTCGAGGAGACCCGCCGCCGGCTCGGACTGGATCGGGCCGAGGCGGTCGTGGTCGACCCCGCGACCGACGAGCGCTTCGTCCGCGTCCTGCGGGCGCTCGGCTGCACCGTGGTCCCCGGCCCGGAGGCCTCCCCCCGAGGATGACCGGAGTCCGGCCCCGGCTCCGGTCCGGTCGCGGCGACGCCGCTCAGGCGGTCGGCTTCTCCGCCTTGTGGGGCGTCGTCGAGCCGGCGGCCAGCGACTCGACATCGTTGGCCGCCTGCACCTGACGCGGCGGGCTCTGCGCGGCACGGAGCTCATAGGCACCGCGCTTGGAGGTGTCCGCCTCCAGGAGCGTGACGTCCGCGCGCGTCGCGCGGGCGAGGAGTTCCCGGCCACGCCGCGGCAGCACCGCGGAGACCTTTGCGGCGGTGCCCCCGATCCGCGGGACGAAGACGTCGAAGCGCGGCACCTTGAGCGCCGAGACGATGCCGTCAGCGACGTCCTCGGGGCCGACATCCTTCACCCCACGCGTCGCCTTCGCGCCCGCGGAGAGCTCGGTGCGGACGATCGCCGGCATGACGCAGGTCACGTCGACCGGGACCCCGTCGTGACGGAGCTCGCCCAGGAGCGACTCGGACCACCCGACGACGAAGTGCTTCGTCCCCGCGTAGGTCGCCGTTCCCGGGACGCCGAGCTTCCCCGCCATCGACGCGATGTTGACGAGGTGTCCACGCCGGCGCGTGGTGAACCGCGGGAGGATGGCGCGGGCGCCGTTGAGGACCCCGTGGATGTTGATGTCCACCTGCCGGGCCGAACCAGCGGGGGTCTCGTCGCGGAATCGGCCGATCGGCATGATCCCGGCGTTGTTGACGAAGATGTCGAGGGGTCCGAGGTGCTCCTCCGCGTCGGCGACGAACGCCTCGACCGAGGCCGGATCGGTGACGTCCAACGGCAACGCGATGATCTCACCGCGAGATCGCAGCTCGGCGGCCGTGCGCTGCGCGAGCGCGAGGTCGATGTCGCCGATCGCGACGCGCACACCCTCGGCGAGCAGGGCCAGGGCGGTCTCGCGGCCGATTCCGCGGGCACCGCCGGTGATCGCCGCGTTGCGGCCGGTGAGGTTTCGGGGCTGGGGGGCCATGTCGTTCCTGTCGTTCGATGCCGCGGTCAGGTGCGGCGAGCAGCCCCGTGTCGCGTCTGCCGCGAGGGGGGCACTCGCCGGGAGATCGTCGCTCCTCGCGGGAGTCTAGCCCCGGCTTCCCCGATCGGGGAACCGCTCCGGCCCGCACCCGGGCCCGTCACGTAGGCTGGACGGATGGAACAGCGCGCCAGTCGCCGCGAGGCCCGGGCGGAGGCCATCGTCGCCGCCTGCCTGCGGTGCATCGCCCGGGACGGATATGCCGCCACGTCGCTCGCGGCCATCGCGCGGGAGGCATCCGTGGACAAACGGCTCGTCGCGTATTACCACGGGTCGCGCGAACAGCTCCTCGATCGCGTCGTCCGGCACGTCGCCGACCAGCTCATCGAGCGGCTGCGCGCGGCGATCGAGGGCATCGCGGACCCACGGGAGATCGCGCAGGTGGGCTTCGACCGGATATGGAGCAGCCTCACGACCGATCGTGCGCTCCTCGTGGCGTGGCTCGCGATCAAGGCGGAGGCGATTGCGAACGTCGAGCTGCAGGAAGGGGCCCGGTACCTCAACGACGGCTTCCGTGAGGTCATCCGCGAGGCGTGGGTCGGCATCGAGGCACGAGGTTTTCGGTCCCGGATGAGCATGGAACGGATGACCCTGATGATCGTCGCGTCGATCCAAGGGCTCGTCATGGAGTGGCTGGCCTACGGCGACACTCCGGAGCTCGCTGAGACGATCGCGGACTTCCAGGCCTGGATCGCGTCGTTCGCCCGGCCGCACCCGCATCCGAGCACGCCATAGGCCGGGGGTCGCCGCCACGCTCCCGGCCCGCAACGGGATCAGGCGAAGCAGGCGTCCAGGCGAAGCGCGAGCCCGAAGTTCCCCGCGAGCCGGACGTCGCCGTCCATGAACCCCTTCATCCCGGTGATCTCGCCCGTCACGAGGCGGTGCCACGCGTCGCGGTCGCATTCGAGGGTGCAGTCCGCGGCGTCGAACGCGGCGGCGTCCCCGCGCCGGACCGCAGCACCGGTCGCCGTCACGTCCAAGACCCAATATCCGCCGCCGGTCCCCTCCACGTGGATCACCAGGGATCCGGTCGACGTTCCGCCGGCCGTCGGGTCGAAGACCCACGGCAGGATCCTGATGACGGGCCCCGGCGGAAGCCAGCGCATCCGCCCGAGCAGGCTCTTGGTCCGCGGCGACGACAGCACGCGCGCGACCTGGCGGCGGACCCGCACCATCGGCGCGGGGATCGAGAAGGGGATGGCCACGGTCAGCCGTTCAGCCGGACGGGCAGGGTCTTGAGCTGGTTGGCGAAGTTCGACACGACGTACGTCGGCTCGCCGTCGAGGACCATCTTCGGGTAGCGCCTGAGCGTCTCCTCGATCAGGGTCGTCAGCTCCAGACGTGCGAGGGCGGTCCCGAGGCAGAAGTGCCGACCACCAGCACCGAAGGCCTGGTGCTCCGGGTTGCGCAGGACGTCGAACCGGTCCGGATCCTCGTACCGCGTCTCGTCCCGGTTGGAGGAGGGGTACCAGAGGACGACCTTGTCTCCGGACTTGATCTGCGCACCCCCGAGTTCGGTGTCCTTCGTCGCCGTCCGGCGGAAGTGCGCGAAGGCAGGGAACATCCGCAAGGCCTCCTCGACGGCGCCCGGCACCCGGGTCAGATCCTCTAGGAGCAGGTCGCGCTGCCCCGGATCGTCCATCAGGGCCCGCATCGCGCTGCAGTACGTCGCCTTCGTGGAGTCGTTGCCGGCCGCCATCAGGAGGAAGAACCCCATGACGATCTCCGGCTCACTGAGC
>WLOB01000281.1 GCA_009699505.1 Actinomycetota bacterium
CAGCTCTTCCAGGCCGTGCAGACGACGCTCCTCCCCCACTTCGCCGCGCTCGTCGCGACGGGCGCGCCCGAGGAGATCGCCGCCGCGATCCGCAAGGCCATCACCTACATCGCGGCCTTCGCGCTGCTCGTGGTCGTCGGGCTGCTCGCCCTGGGCGGCGTCGTCATGCCGCTCCTCTTCGACGGGCAGGAGCCCCCGGTCCTCGGGCTCGCGGTCGTCGCCGTCGGCATGGGCGCCCACCTCACCGCCGGGACGCTGAACCAGGCCGCGCTGGCCCGCGGCCACGCCTGGCCGGCGGCCGTCTCCTGGTTGATCGCCGGGGCCGCCTTCGTCGTCTGGATGCTCGTCGGCCCGATCGACGACGCCCTGACGAACGCCGAGGTCGGCTACACGCTCTGCGCCTTCGGGCTCTGCGGCCTGCTCTCGCGGGTCTACGCGCGCCCGATCGTCGGCGGCGCGCCGGCGGTCGGGGCGGACGACTGACGGCTCCCCGATCCGGGTCTCGCGACCGTCCGGGCCGCGCGACCCTGATCGGGGTCGCCCGGCGGACGCGATCCGGCTCTCGCGGACGGCGACCCGTCGAGACCCGGATCGGGCCGCCGCCGCCCCGGGACCGGTCCGTCCCTACTCCCCCGCGATCGCCTCGAGCACCTCGACCCGGGCCGCCCGCCGCGCCGGGCGGATCGCCGCGACGACGCCCAGGGCGCCGGTGAGGACGATGAGCAGGGCGATCTGGCCGATCGGGATCGACAGGGCGAAGCCGTCGAGGGTGGCGCCGACCGCCGCGGCCAGGACGAAGCCGAGGCCCGCTCCCAGGAGGGCGCCGAGGAGCGCGGTGATGACGGCCTCGAGCAGCACCATGCGGCGGACCTGGGCGCGGGTGGCCCCGACGGCGCGGAGCAGGCCGAGCTCGCGGATCCGCTCCTGGATCGAGAGGGTCAGCGTGTTCACGATGCCGAAGAGGGCGACGAGGACGGAGAGGCCGAGCAGCGCGTAGACGAGCCCCAGGAGCTGGTTGACCTGGCCCGTCTGGTCCGTGATCCAGTCCCCGCGGGTCAGCACCTCCGTCGCCGGATAGTCCTCCGACACCGCCCGCTCCACCGCCCCGGGCGTCGCGTCCGCGACGACGAAGAACGGCTGGGTCGTGCCGAACTCGGCCGCGGTCTCGCCGTTGACGACGACGCCGCTGACCGCCGAGGCGCTGCCCTCGACGATGCCGACGACCTCCAGCGGGTGGTCCTCGCCGTTCGTGCCGCGGGCGATCAGCGTCCGCCCCGCCCGCGCGCCGAGCGACCCGGCGACGGTGTCCGTGACGTACGCGCGGCCGACGCCCGGGTCCCCGGCCCGGCCGCCCCCGTCCGTGCGCTGCAGCCGGACGAGCCCGGTCCGCAGCGCCTCGGCGTCGAAGATCGTCAGGCTCGCGCGGCGACCGCCCACCGCGACGCGGCTGAAGCCGACGCCGCCCGCGGACTCGACGCCCGGCGCCCGCCGGATCGCGCCGACGATCGACGTCGGCACGCCGCTGAACGACCCGCCCGACGCCTGCACGACGACCGGCGCGGCGACGACGCGCTCGATGTCGCCGCGCAGCGTCTCGCGCAGACCGGCCGCGAAGACCGTGGCGAAGACGACGAGCGCCAGTCCGATCATGAGCGCGCTGGACGTGATGGCCGTGCGTCCCGGCTGCCGGGCCGCGTTGTCCTGGGCCAGCCGGCCGGGCAGCCCGAAGAGCCGCTGCAGCGGGCGGCCCAGCAGGCGCGCGAGCGGCCCGACGAGGACCGGCGAGATGAGGGTGGCGGCGAGGAACAGCAGCCCGGCGCCGCCGCCGGCGAACGCGGTCCCGGTGTCGTCCGTGACCGTCCCGGCGAGCGACAGCCCGAGGCCGAGGACGCCCACGATGCCGATGAGCACCCCGGCGAGCACCGGCCCCCGCGGCACCGCGCCGCGGCCCGGGGGCGCGGCCGCGTCGCGGAGGGCCTCGACCGGGGCCACGCGCGTCGCCCGCCGCGCCGGCAGCAGGCTCGCCGCCGCCGTGACCGCCATCCCGACGAGGAAGCCGACCAGGATGGTGCGGCCGGAGAAGACCGTCGCGGTGGCCGGCAGGTCGACGCCGAAGGCGCCGATCAGCGACCGCAACGCGGGTGCGACGACGAAGCCGGCGACGAGCCCGAGGGTCGCGCCGAGCAGCCCGACCGTGGCGGCCTCCGCGGCGACCATCGCCCGCACCTGGCCGCGCGCGGCGCCGAGGGCCCGCAGCAGCGCGAACTCCCGCTGGCGCTGCGCCATGGTGATCGTGAAGGTGTTGAAGATGAGGAACGCGCCGACGAAGGTCGCGATCCCGGCGAAGACGAGGAGGATCGTCGGCAGGAACGAGATGCGGTCCTTGATCTCCTTGGACTGCCGGGCGCCCTGGTCCTCGCCCGTGCGGACCGTGGCGCCGTCGCCGACGACCCGCCGGACGTCCGCGGCGACCTGCTCGTCGCGGGTGCCCGACGCGCTGAGCGCCAGGACCTGGGTCCAGTAGCGGCGGTCGCCGCGCCGCAGGAGGGCCGCGGCCGTCGCCTCCGTCGTGATCGCCGTGGGCCGGGGGCCGAAGGAGCCGATCTCGCCGAGGCCGGCGATCCCGACGAGACGCAGGCGCCGACGCGGTCCCTCCCCCTGGACGACGACCTGGTCGCCGACGCGGACGCCGGCCCGCTCGGCGGTGGCAGTGTCGAAGACGACCTCGTCCGGGGCGGCGGGTCCGCGGCCGGCGGTGTAGGTGACCCCGCCGACGCCCGGCGGCAGGGCCGACAGCAGCTGGGTCGGCGGACCCTGGCCGCCGACGCGGGTGCGCCCGTCCTTGCGGTAGAGGATCGCGGGGCCCTCGAGCTGCCCGACGGCGATGCGGACGCCCGGCGCCCCGGCGACCCGCTCGACGGTGTCCTTCGGCAGGCCGCGGTCGTCGTCGCTGCCCTCGCTGCTCGGGGTGCCGAGCGGCACCGCCGGCGTGACGGCGACGGCGACGCCGCGGTAGCTGACCTCGCCGATCTCGTCGAAGGAGCGCGAGATCGTGTCCGTGAAGATCAGGGTGCCCGAGATCAGGGCGACCCCGATGACGACGGCCAGCGACGTCAGGACGGTCCGGCGGAAGCGCTCGCGGAGGGAGCGCAGGAGGAGGACGCGCATCAGGCGGCGGGGGTGCCCTCGTCGCCCGCGTGGCCGGCGGTCGGCGCCCCGCCGTCGGGGTCGGTGACCTGGCGCAGGCGCTCGTGGACGGCCTCGGAGCCGCCGGCGGGGCCGTCGTGCACGATGCCGCCGTCCTTCAGGAGGACGAGCCGATCGGCGTACGAGGCGGAGTGCGCGTCGTGGGTGACCATGACGACGGTCTGGCCGAACTCGTCGACGGAGCGCCGCAGGAGCTCGAGCACCTCCTCGGAGGACCGGGAGTCCAGGTTGCCCGTGGGCTCGTCGGCGAAGATCACCGCGGGGCGGCTGGCGAGGGCGCGGGCGACGGCCACGCGCTGCTGCTGGCCGCCGGAGAGCTCGCTCGGGCGGTGGTCGCGGCGGTCGCCGAGGCCGACGGTGGCGATCAGGCTCTCGAGCCACTCCGGGTCCGGCCTGCGCCCGGCGATCGTGAGCGGCAGGAGGATGTTCTCCTCCGCGGTGAGGACCGGGAGCAGGTTGAACGCCTGGAAGACGAAGCCGATCCGGTCGCGGCGCAGCTCGGTCAGGCCCTTGTCGTCCAGCGACCCGGTCTCGACCCCGTCGATCGTGACGGTGCCGCTGTCGGGGCGGTCCAGGCCCGCGACGCAGTGCATCAGCGTGGACTTGCCCGAGCCCGACGGACCCATGATCGCGGCGAGCTCGCCCGTGGCGAACCCGACCGACACGCCGTCGAGCGCGGTGACGACGGTCTCCCCGCGGCCGTAGGTCTTCCGCAGGGCGTCGGCCTGCACGATCGGAGTGCTCACATGGAGCATTTACGCAGAGGAGCCGATCCAGGACGTCCCGATCGAGGGAGATCCCCGGCGGGCCGGGGACATCCCCGGGGTCGGTCGCGGTCGCGGTCGCGCAGCGGGTCGGGCGGCCCCGCTCCCGGAGGCCGCCGCGCCGGGCGCCGGGCGCCGATCCGGATCAGCCGCCGACGGCGCCGACGCCCGCGTCGGCGGCGGCCTGCAGCTCGCGGACGGCCTCACCGGGGTCCGGCCTGCCGAAGACCGCGGAGCCGGCGACGAAGCTCGTCGCCCCCGCCGCCGCGCAGCGCCCGATCGTCGCCAGGTCCACGCCGCCGTCGACCTGCAGCACGGCGTCGGGGCCCAGGAGCCCCGCCATCCGCTCGATCTTGCCGAACGAGGTCGGGATGAACCGCTGGCCGCCCCACCCGGGGTTGACCGTCATGCAGAGGCCGAGGTCGACGAGGTCCGTCGTCTCCTCGAGCGGATCGAGCCCGGTGCCGGGGCAGACCGCCAGGCCGGCGAGGGCGCCGAGCTCGCGTGCCTGACCGAGGGCGAAGTGCAGCTGCGGAGTGGCCTCGGCGTGCACCGTCAGGCAGTCCGCTCCGGCCTTCGCGAAGTCCGCGAGCTGCCGCTCGGGCCGCTCGATCATGAGGTGGACGTCGAGGACGGCGTCGACGCCCTTCAGCGCGTCGACGACGATCGGCCCCATCGTGATCGGCGGGACGAAGTGGCCGTCCATGACGTCGATGTGGATCGTCGTGACGCCCGCGTCGATGCACTCCTGCACCTGGCTGCGCAGGCGGCCGAAGTCGCTGGCGAGGATCGACGGCGCGATCCCCCTCAGGCGGGCGAGACGGGGGTCCGGGGCGGTCACGCCGCAAGCGTATCGGTGGGCTGCTCCGCGGCGAGGTCCCGGGACGCTCGGGGCGGGGCCCGGTCCCCCCGGGTGCCCCGAGCCCTGCCGTCGTCCGACGCGGTCCGCCCCGGGACGCTCGGGGCGGGGCCCGGTCCCTCCGGGTGCCCCGAGCCCTGCCGTCGTCCGACGCGGTCCGCCCCGGGACGCTCGGGGCGGGGCCCGGTGGTGTTCCTAGACCTGGACCAACATGCTGCTGCCGCAGTGGTTGCAGGCGAGCGTCGCGGTCTTCGACATGCGGACGATCGTCGAGTGCTCGCCGCAGTTGGGGCAGACGGACCGCAGCTCGTACCGCGACAGGCAGTTCACGCAGCGGTAGCGGCCGGGGAGGTTCGTGGGTCGGAGCCACGGCTCCTTGCATCCGGGGCACTTGAGCCCGAGGTCGACCTCCATGCCCGCCACTATGTCAGTCGTCGGGCCCGGACCCGCCCCCGCCCCGCGGAGCGCCGTCGGGGGGCCCGCTCAGCCGCCGACGGCGGCCACGTAGAAGCCGTCCGTGTGGTCCCGGTGGGGGTAGAGCCGGCGGACGTCGCCGTCGCCGAGGCGCTCCTCGCCGGGGTTCAGCGTGCAGACGCTGTAGACGACGCGGCCGCCGTCGACGACGGCCTCGCGGGCGACGTCGAGCAGGCGGCCCTGCAGCTTCTCGAGCTCCCGCAGGTCGCCCTCCTGGACCCGCCAGCGCAGGTCGGGGTGCGACGCGAGCGTGCCGAGGCCGCTGCACGGCGCGTCGAGCAGGACGCGGTCGAACGAGCCGGCCTCGAGGCCGGCGTCGAGGGCGTCGGCGTGGCGGACGTCGACGATGGAGGCCCCGACGCGCTCGCAGGTGCGGCGGAGCGCCCGGGCGCGGCCGCCGTGCTTCTCGAGCGCGACGATCTCGCCGCGCCCCTGCATGAGGTCGGCCATGTGGGTCGTCTTGCCGCCCGGGGCGGCGCAGAGGTCGAGCACCCGCTCGCCGGGCTGCGGGTCGACGGTCCGCCCGACGACCTGCGAGCTGTAGGACATCGCGACGTAGACGCCGGCGTGCCACGCCGGGTCCCCCAGGACGTCGAGCGGTCCGGTGACGCGTCGCGCCTCGGGGA
>WLOB01000282.1 GCA_009699505.1 Actinomycetota bacterium
CGCGCGCGCACGTGACCTGCATCGCCGCCGCGGCCCCGGCCTCGGGCCCTACGCGGCGTTCCCACCGACGGGCCGCGCGACCAGGCCCTCCGGTGCGCACGTCGCGTCGTACGGGTCGAAGGCCGATAGTGACCCACCGCCCACGGCGGCCGCTCGATGACGTTCAGCGCGCCGCGCCGGCGCCCCCAGGTCGCGCCGGCGCGCGGGCGGCCGCGACGAACCGGCACCGAAGCACGGCCCCCGGAAAACCTCCCACGTTGCGACGGTTCGGAGGGCGCCCGTTCAACGGACACGGTGTCCTGAGAACGGGCCGCGATGACCGTGAATCACCGCCACGTGGCCACGGAAGCCGCAGCCGTGTCCGTGGGTCGACCCGCCGGCCAGACGACCCAGGGACACGCGGACCCGAGGACACGCACCCAGATCGCCTTCTACCACTGGCGGTCCGCGGCCTCCGGACCCACGGACAGCCCCGATCTCGACGGTGACCATTTGCGCTTTCGAGCCGAACACCCCCTACGGGACCCCTAGCCTGCAGGCACTGCACTCGCCTCTTCGGCTCCTCCCCCTCCGGGACTCACCTGCAGCAGCACCTCCATCGCAACGGCCTCCCGAGCTCCCCCGAGCTTCCGCCCTGCGACACCCCGACGCCCTGAGTTGAGCTCCGCTCCTCCCCGCGTCCCTCTCCTCGACGTCACCCCGCCGGCCACCAGCCAGCGATGACCCGAGTTCGAGAGCCCAGCCTTCCCCCACGTCCTGACCGCTCACCACGCGGACCAGGACCCCGGCGACGCACCAGCAGCGACGCGACGCCACAACACCCGCCGACCGACACCCGTCAGCCGGCCACATCCACCACCCCGACCAGCCCCTCCAAACCCGGGGCTCGTCGTCGTTCCCGAAAGGACAACCCGCATGACCACCAACGAGACGCACCACATCGGGGTCGACCTCGACGCCATCGCCGACACCCTCCGCGACACCATCGCGGTCTACGTCGCCGACGCCGACCGGATGGACGCCGCCCGCAGCGCCCTCACGGACGCCTGCAGCTCGCTCGATCAGATCGCGCTCGAGGCAACGCCCCAGCCGACGACCAAGCACCGCATCGAGATCACGGCTGCCGACCTCGACGTCGAGACCGACGAGATGAGCGCCGCTGACGTCCCCGGCGGGATCGAGGACACCGAGGACCTCGCAGCGATCTCGCTCGCCGTCGAGTTCCCGACGGACGAGACGCCCTCGACCGAAGACGCCGCGGACACGGGAGAGATCCGGTCCGCGACGGAGGCCCGGCCGGAGCCCTTCGCACCCCGCCCGCTCAAGCTGCGCGCGAACGTGGCGGAGGAGCCCACGGCTGAGCACCGCCTCGCCGATGCGCCGCGGGAGGCCGTGAGCGAGCCGCTCGAGCAGCCGTCCGAAGTCGCGGCGCCGCAGTCCGGCGCGGACGCTCCGGACGAGGGCGAGAAGAAGCGTGTCTGGGCGCGCCGGTTCGCGTGGCTACTCGCGGCGCTCATCACGACGCCGCTGCTGCTCGTCATGCCGCTGACGCTCAAGGCCACACGCGGTCGGTCCCGGACGACGCGCATCTGCGTCGTCTCCACGGTCGCCGTTTCGGTGTTCGTTCTCTGGCTCGCCGTGATGGTCGCCTCGAACACGCTGTAGCGCGAGGCCAAAAAACGGGGCCGAGGGGAACGCTCTCGAAGAATCTTTTCGGCGCGATTCTTGACATCGGCCGGACGCTTCCCGTACGCGGGTGAATGGCGCCCCAAAACGGGCGCCATTTTTGCGCCCGTTCTCGGCCCCGTTTTCAGCCGCGGCAAGTTGCACCGAAACCAGATGCGGTGCTTCACTGCCCGGCCATGTCCTCCAGACCCGCCGCGCTGCTGGCCCTCAACGGCAGGCCGATCGACCCCCGATCGGTCTGCTGCCCGGCCCCCGTTCTGGGGTCGCAGTGCACGTGCCCGGCATGCGCAACGGCAAGGGCACGACGCACCGCCGAGGCCGGCCCGCCCTTCACGAACGTCGTCTCGACGGCCGCAGTTTCGGCCGTCGCCGGACGCGAGGTCGACGCCGCGCTTCAGCGCTCCGGTCGGACCTACCGCGACCTGGCCGCCACGACCGGCATCGACGACCCCACGAAGCTCGGCCGGATCCTTGGTCGCTACCGCGGCCTCATCCGAACGGACGCCGCGACCGTCCGTCACGTGCTCAACGCCGCGGTCGGGAGTCAGCGAGCTGCCGACCTCCTCGACGAGATCCGCACGCACCCCGACTCGACGGGTCGCACGACAACGCACCTCAGCGCCGTCAGCGCGGCGAAGACAGGGTGCAGCGGATCGGACGCCATCACGGCGCGCACAGCAATCGCTCTACGACCGGCGCTCCTGTGCTTCGCCGACGGCGCCGCCCGCTGGGTCATCGAATCGCCGGACCCCGGCGGCTCGCAAACCCACATCGCCGTGCTGCCGGCCAGCCACGGCTCCTGGGCCGTCGTCCACGGCCGCCTCACCGCAGCCGCCGGCGAGCTTCGCCTGGACCGCCTCGTCCTCATCGACCTGGCACACGACGGGCGGGGCCCCGTCGGCGGCCTCGGTCGCGCATCAGGAATCGGAGCCGCCTGGGCAATCGGCCTGGACTTCGCACAGCAACGCGGTCACCTGCCCATTCCGGCGCCCCTCCTGCACGACCCCGCCCCCGGCCCACCCTCGGGCCGGACCTCGCGCCACCGAGCGCGGGCAACACCGAGGCATCGGACGAGCCGGTCATTGGCCCGGTCGATTCCCACCCACCCCTGACAGATCAACGAACCAACGAAGGAGCATCACCATGAGCACCACTACGCAGACCACCCGCGACGCTGCCCCCAGCGCCGGCATCTCGCGCGGCCTGCTGCAGCACTCCGCAACGGCCGACGACCTCGACGCCGTCCGGGCCGTCGGAGCGACGATCCTCAACTACCCGTCCAGCTGGTCGATCGAGCGGCGCGCCCGCCGCGCCGCCAACGAGCTGCAGCTGACCGGCTTCAGCGAGGTCCTCGCCGCAGCGTGCGCACTGCACGCCATCGAGACCGCTCGCGACGAGGTCACCGCGCTGTCTTGTGACCGGCGGATCGCGAACGTGCCGCTCCGACGCATCGTCGAGCGAGACCCCGAGGCCGTCGAGCGCATCCTCGCCGACCCCGACGGAGACGCCCTCACCAGCGAAGGGCTCCGACGCGCACTCGGCCTGGTCCGCGTGCCCGCATCCTCAAGCCGCATCTGGGGCGGCGGTCTGCGCATGGGAATCAGCATGCGAGCTGCAGAGCAGATCGGCAGCAGCCTTGGCATCGACAGCTGGGAGGTCGAGGAGATGTCGGAGGAGTACGTCGCCTCGTGGCTGCCGCAGCCGGCTGCCGCCGCGGTGGTCGAGGGGTACGGCTGGGCCGCGACCGAAGGTCGCCCCGCGTCGCAGACGCAACGGGCGTGCTCGCTGGCGCTGCGAGCGATCGGCGTGGACCGGTTCGAGGAGGAGCAGACGATCAACCGGGTGCGGCGCGCGCACGGCAAGCACCGGTTGGAGTTCGCGACGAACGACCTGACGGCGGCGCGACGGAGAGCGGCCCGGTGGCTCGCGTTCTCCGACGGTCTGGTGACCGCGTCGCTCCGGCGGCGCCAGATCGGCTCGACCGTGACGCTGGGCCGCGTCGCGGACGGCGACCTGGTCGGCCGGCGCCTCGTCCGCGGCTGGGAGGTCTCGCTGCAGCCCCCCGGAATCGGGTGCAGCTCGATCCTCGTCGAGCAGCTCGCCGCTCACGAACCCAAGGCGGCCGCCCAAGCGGTCGCAGATGACTTCGCGCAGCACGCCTAGCGTGCCGCGATCCAGAAGCCCCCGGTGGCGCTCGTGACGAGCGTCGTTCGGGAGGACGCAGTGCCCGGGCCCGCTGACGCGGGCCCTTTTCGTTGTGCGCACCGGACGGATTCCGGGCGCACTGAACCCCACACGCAGGAGAAGACCATGCAGATGAAGCAGCAGGACAGCAAGAGCGCGCTGGAGACGGTGGCGCGCAGCGTCGTCGAGCACGGCCAGCCGACGCAGCGGGCGGACGAGCGCGATGCGGTCGTGGAGCTGACGCGGCAGCGCAGCGCGCTGGAGGACCGCCTCGCGGCGGCCGAGGACCGCGCCGAGCGGGAGACGGCGTTGCGGCGCCGCGCGGAGGGGCAGGTGCGGCAGCTCGCCGCGTCGGTGGTGCAGATCGTGCTGCAGATGGACGAGCTCGGCGACGTCGCCGACGCACTGGAGGGGCCGCGCACGGAAGGGGCGTTCTCGATCGTCGCGTCGGTGCTCGACGAGACGCCGCTGACGGACGGCCAGCGCTCCCGCCTGGCGGCGGCCGCGCGGCACCTGGAGTTCGACGGGGCCTGAAGCGCCCCGCCCGGCGGCCGCGTTGGTGGCCGCCTCTTCGCCGCCCCGATGCGGGCGGTTCGTTGTTCGTCGCCGGCCTCGTGGCCGGCGACGTCGTTCTGCGGTCCCGGACGGGGCCGCATCACCCCCAGTGAATGGAGATGGACATGCAGATGAAGCAGTCGCAGGGCCTGGTGCTCGAGGACGTCGTGATGGAGCTGGCGATCCGGGCGCTGGATGAGGAGCGCCTGGCGATGGTCGTTTCGGCGCCGCGGGCGGGTGCGGTGCAGCCGGGGCCGCTGACGGCCCGGCGCAGCGAGCAGGTCGGTGTGCCGACCGCGGCGCTGTTGGAGCTGGTGCGGATGGACGTCGCGCAGATCGCGATCGCCCGGCGCCGGGACGCCTACGGGCTCTCGGTGATCGAGGACTCCGACGCGGACGCGATCGAGATGGCCGCGTTGGACCTGCTGCTTGGCGTCGGCGACCACGCCCGGTTCTGGGCGCAGGTCGCGCTCGCCTACTAGGCCCCCTGTGGGCACCCATTGAAACGAGAGGACCTGAAGATGTTGTTGAGCACGGTGGTGTTGGAGATGGAGTCGGCGGCGCCGAGGAGTCGGCTGCCGGAGACGGTGCGGGCGGCGATGGCGGCGACGAACTTGCCGTTTGAGGCCGACCGCTACGAGGCGCCGTCGGACACGCGGTGGGCGCACCGGATGCGGTTCGATCTGGTGGCCGGCGGCGCGGACGGGTTGCTGGAGCAGGTCCGGGAGGTGCTCGACGCCCTGGAGGCCGAGCAGATCCCGTGGGAGGTGCTGGAGTTCCGCGACGGGACGCCGGCGGTCGGGCAGCTGTGGGCGCCGGGGATGCACGGCGCGGTCGAGTTTCACGTGCTGCCCGGCAGCGGGTTGCGCGCGCTCGACGAGCGGCAGCTGCTGGGCATGCTGCAGCGCACCGGTGATGAGGGACGGTTCGGTGCGGACGTCCGGCGGGCGCTGGAGCTGATCGCGAGCGACGAGCAGAAGCTGCGGCGCGCGTTGGCGTGGCGCAGGCAGTGGTTCGGGACCCAGTCGTCGGAGCGGACGCGGCCGCGGCTGGGGGCAGCTGGGCCGTTGCGCCAGGTCCGGGCGACGTGCGACGATCGGTGCGAGATGAAGCCCATGCCGCACCGCATCGAGACGCCGGCCGGGGTGCGCTACGGCATCCCCGTCATGGTCGACGGCGACCGCGTCACCTACGAGATGGTGCCGCTGGACGAGGCGTCGTTTCAGCGGGCCATCGACGAGGCGATGGGCGAGTTCCACGCCCGGGTGCTCGCCGCCGAGCAGCTGCTGCCCGAGCCGCCCGACCACCGCGGGTAGCGCCGATGGCACATACCCGGCCCGGACAGGGGCGGGGGGCGACGGTCACGGTCATCGACGGCATCATCGGCCTGTCGTTGCCGCTGGCCCGCACGACCGCAGACCAGCAGTGGCACACCTACTGGGTGCAGCAGCTGGACCGCTTCGGCCTGACGCACCGCCAGTGGGAGAC
>WLOB01000283.1 GCA_009699505.1 Actinomycetota bacterium
AGCGCCACCCGTGGCGGAGCGCCACCCGTGGCGGAGCGCCCCCCGCGGCGGAGCGCCACCCGCGGCCGGCCGCGCCGCTCAGGGCCGGGCGCGCAGGACGCGGGTGACGCCCCCGTCCTCCTCGTGCTCGGACCCGTCGTCGAACGTCAGGCGCTCGCCCACGGCCGTCGGCGTGCTCGTCCCCCAGCCGCGGATGCGGTTGACGACCTCGCCCGTGCGCACGTCGCGGACCTCGAGCGCGTCCTGCTGGTCCTCGCCCGTGAGGTCCTGCAGGTCCCGGTCGCGGGAGCGTGCCGCCAGGGTCGCGGTCGCGACGTAGTCGCGTCCGGCGCCCCTCGCCCACTCGACGGGCGCCCCGGGGCGCCCCGGCGTGGCGAGCAGCATCCGGGTCCGCCGCACCGAGAGCCGGGAGACGTTCAGCAGGATCGTGGCGTCGGGCGCCGGGTTCCGCGCCGCGCTCGTGGTGCTCACGGCCGGCGCCGGGGCCGCCACGAACGACAGGTGGTCGGCCGACCCGAGCGGGACGGCCGCGACCCGACCCGTCCGCGGATCGATCAGCCGCAGCTCGCGCCCGCCGCCCCGGGCGTACCGGTCCTCGACGTTGACGTCGAACGCGGCGAACGGCGACCGGGCGACCGGGATGCGTCCCGACGGCAGCCAGATCCCGAGGCCGGGGCCGCCGGGGTCTGCGCGCCCGGCGTCCTCGGTCCTGGACCAGCGGACGCGGCCGCCCGGGAGGTCCAGGAGCGACCACGTGGTGCGGGGCCGGTAGCCGAACCCGGACCGCTCGCGCACCCGCTCGGTGAGCAGCCCGCCGCCGGCGAGCGCCAGACCCGAGAGGCCGCGGGTCGTGCCGCGGCGCACCGTGCGCCCCGTCTCGAGGTCGCGCACCGCCCAGGCCAGCGGCCGGTCGGGCGCGGGGGACCGATCGGCGGACCACGACGGGCCGCGGTCGCCGTCGCGCGGGTCGGGCGCCAGCACGAGGACCCGGCGACCGGGCCACAGCGGTCCGCTCTCGGCACTCCGCTGCGTCGTGGGGGCGCCGAGGTACACCCCCTGCCGTGCCACCGGTGCGCGCCACCTGACGCGCCCCGTCCGGAGGTCGCGCACCTCCGCGACGCACGACGGCGAGGCCCCGGGCGTCGGCTCCGCGTCCTCGTCGTCCCCGTCGCCGGTCGACCGGCAGCGCGTCGACGCGACCGCTCGCGTGGTCGCGACTGCGGAGATCCGGAGCCCCTTCCGCGCGTCCCGCCAGAGCAGGCGGCCCGTGCGCAGGTCGAGCGCCGCATAGCGGAACGGCCCGCCCGCGACGAGCGCGACGTCGCCCACGCGCTGCCACCGCCCGTCGTACGAGCCGCGCTCGGCGTCCGCCGGGACGGGCACGCGCGTCCTCCAGCGGACGCGACCGTCGTCGAGGTCCCGGCCGACGACCAGGTTCTCCCGTCCGTCGTCCTCGCCGGGCGGCTCCTCGACGGTGAGGGCGACGCCGTGCTCGGCGAGGACGACGGACCGCTCGCCGGGCACGCTCCAGGCGACGAGCTCGCCGTTCTCGTGCTCCCGCAGGACGGTGGGCAGCGCGATCGCCGCGGCGCAGACCAGGACGCCGACGACCGCGGGCAGCGACCCGCGGACGGTCGCCCGGACGACCGAGGCATCGGCGGCCAGGGAGCGCACGGCGACGAGCAGCCCGCCGGCCAGTCCCGCGGCGGCGAGCAGCAGCGCGGAGAAGAACCACGCGGCGTAGCCCCAGCCGAGGAGCGCCGTGAGCGCCAGCAGGAGGACGCCCAGCAGGGCGGTGAGGACGATCGCGATCGGTGCGAGCGTCCGGGACGACGCGCGGGGGGACACGCGCCAAGGGTGCCAGGTCACCCTGTCCCCGGGACGTCCCGCCCCGCGTCGCCCGGGGCGGGGCCCGCACCCCTCTGCGGGTGCGTCGAGCCCTGCCGTCCCCCGGCGCGGTCACCGCCCGCGTCGCTCGGGGCGGGGCCCACAGGTTTCCCTCAGTCGATGGCGCGGCGACGGAAGCCCAGGAGGCCGACCACGCCGAAGACGACGATGCTGCCGACCATGCCCAGCGGGATGGCCCAGGTCGCCATGTGCTCGCCCGTGCCGATGGCGGCGCGGGCACCCTCGCTGACGTAGGTGAGGGGGTTCAGCAGGGTGACGACCTGGAACCAGCGCAGGCCGTCGAGCGACGACCAGGGGTAGAACGTCGCACCGGTGAAGAGCAGCGGCGTGAGGATCACCGCGAAGGCGATGTTGATCTTGTTCGCCGGGACGATCGTGCCCATCACGAGGCCGAGGCAGCCGCCGGCGATCGCGCCGCCGGCGACGACGGCGACCAGGGCGATCCAGTTCGCGTCGCCGAGCTGCAGCCCGTCGGGCAGGACGACCGCGGCGATCGGCAGCAGGACGAAGGCGGAGAAGATCCCGCGCAGGGCGGCGTGGACGATCTTCTCCACGCCGACGGCCCACGCCGGCAGCGGCGCGAGCAGGCGGTCCTCGATCTCCTTCGTGAACGAGAACTCGATGACGAGCGGCAGCGCCACGTTCTGCAGCGACACGGTGATCGCGGTCAGCGCCATCACGCCCGGCAGGAGCAGGCTGCCGTAGGAGCCCTGCGCCTGGCCGATCTCCGGCAGCACCCGGCCGAAGATGAAGAGGAAGAAGATCGGCTGCAGCAGCGCCTGGGCGAGGAAGCCGCCGGGCTCGCGGCGGATCGTCACCCACAGGTCGCGGCTCAGGATCGCGAGGAACGCCCGGCGGCGGGTGCCCGCGGCGGCGCCGGGCGGGGTGCGGTCCGGGGAGGCGGTCACGGGCGCGGAGGACACGGGTCGAGGGTACGCCAGCCCGCCGCCGGGGCCGCGGCACCGGGGTGCGCCGCGTCGCCCGCCGCCGTGCTCGGACCGCCCGCCGTCCGCGCCGCCCAGGGCCGCGGCACCGGGCTGCGCCGCGACGCCCGCCGTCGTCCTCGAACCGCACGCCGTCCGCGCCGCCCCGGGCGCCGACGGCCCGCAGGGGCCCCGACGGCTAGGGTCGCCCGCGATGGACGTCCCCGCCGTCGACCCGTCCGCGGTCCCCTCCGACCTGGACCCGCTCGCCGCCGACGACGGCGCCGCGCTGCGCGACCGGGTGCGGCAGGCGCCCGTGCAGCGCGTGCCGCGCGCGGACCTCGACGGCCACGTCGGGCTGTCGTCCCGGACCCTGCACGAGCTGGGCGTGACGATCGCGCCGATCGGTCTGCGCGACGTGCCCTCGGCGGTCGCGGGGCGGCTCCGGATCGTCGCCGGGGTCCTCGTCGCCGGGGCGCTCCTGGGCTTCGCGCTCGCGTTCGTCGCCGAGGGGGTCTTCGGGGTCCTGGGGGTGCTCGAGAACGACCGGCGCGACCGGCTCGACAGCGGTGCGGCGCTCGCCACCTTCGTCGGCCTCGGCGGGTGGGGCGGGCTCGTGCTCCTCCGACAGGGCCTGCGACAGGTGCGGGCCGGGCGCGCCGAGCGGCGCCGCGTCCGGGGCGCCGGCACCGACCCGGCGACCGATCCGCAGGCGCGGCCGACGGTGGCCGTCGTCCGCGAGCCGCACGCCCTGCGGGTGTCGCTCCTCTGGCTGCGCGGCGACCCCGCGGACGCCGGGCTGCTCGAGGTCCGCACGGTCGCGGAGGAGCGGGTCCCGGCCGACCTGCCGGGCGCGGCGGAGGACCTCGTCGACCGCTACGCCGGGGTGGTCGTCCGGGCCGGGGCGGCCCGTGGGCTGCCGCAGCACGTCGGCGTCGGGGCCGCCCCGGTGTCGACCCCCGCGACCCTGGTCGCCGCGGCGAGCACCGAGCTGCCCGTCGTCGACCCGGAGGCCGCGGTCCCCGACGGCTGGGACCCGGAGCCGCTGACGGACGACGGCCGGGCGGAGCTCGCCGCCCGGCTCGTGCGGGCGCGTCCCCGGCGCTGGAACGCGGCGGAGCTCGAGCGCCTGGCGGTCGACCCGGCGCGTCCGCTGCGCCATCGGCCCGGGCGCTGGCCGTCCGAGGCGGTCCGCACGGCACCGCTGCCGCCCGCCCTGCCGACGGGACCCCGGCGCCTGCTCCACGGGGCGGCGTGGACCGCGGGGGTCGTCTGGGTGGTCGCGGCGGGGAGCATGGGCTCCGCGCGGCCGTCGGAGATCGAGGACCGCGAGCCCGTCGCGTTCGCGGCCCTCGCGGTCTGCGTCCTGCTGGTCGCGGTCGTCCTGGTGGTCCGGCGCCGGGCCGCGGGGCGCCGGCTCCTGCGGTCGGTGCGCCGCGCGGCCCGGTCCCAGCCCGCGTCGCTCGAGCGGGGCGTGCCGGACGGGGCGGGCCGGGTGCTCGTGCTGCACGGGCTCCTGGACGACGGCCGGGACCGGCTCGAGCTCGTCCACGTCCGACCGGCCCCCGGCGACGCCCCGGACGGCCTGCTGCAGGTCCGGACGCTCGCGCGGTGGGAGCCCGTGCCGGGCGGGGTCCTCGAGGCCCGCGAGGTCGGGCAGGACCTCTGGCGGATCGCGGACGACGCCGGGTTCGCCGCGGGCCGCCGGGCCGCCGACGCGCGCGGCGTCGAGCGGCTGAACCGGCTCCTGGGCCGGTCGACGGACCGCGCCGTGCGCCCGCGCCTGCGCGGCGAGCCGCTGGCCTGGGCGGCGTGGCCCTTCGTCCTCCTCTTCGCGGTCCTCGTCCTCGGGGTCGCGGTGAGCGACGACCCCTTCGACGAGGGCGGCGGCATCGCGCTCGCCGCCCTGACCTGGCCGGCGCTCACGGCCTGGCTGTTCCTGCGGGCCGCCCGGCGGGCGCAGGACCCCGTCGACTGACCCCGGCCGGCCCCGGTGCGGCCCGGGCCCACGGAGGGGCCGCCGCCCGGCGCGGTCGGCCGGGTTCCGGCCCCTACCGCAGCTCGCGCCCCGTCAGGTGGACGAAGACGTCCTCGAGCGAGCCCTCGAGCTGGCGCAGCTCGACGAGGCGCAGGCCGGCGGCGGCCAGCCCGGCGACGAGGTCGCCCGCCTCGACCGCCCCGTACGCCCGGACCGTCGTGCGGCCCTCGGCGGCGGACACGACGTCGGCGCGCTCCACGCCGGGCACCCGGCCGATCGCGGTGGCGGGGTCGTCGCCGGAGGGCGCCGGGTCGCCGGCCGGCCCGGCCGTGCCGCCCGCGGGGCCGGCCGCACCAGGTGCGCCCGCGTCGCCCTGCGCGACCACGACGACCTCGACGCCCCGCTCCGACGGCAGCAGCCGGCGCAGGCCGCGCGGGGTGTCGAGCGCGATGACCTCGCCGTGGTCGACGATCGCGATCCGCTCGCAGAGCTGGTCGGCCTCGGCCATGTCGTGCGTGGTCAGGATGAGCGTCGTGCCCTGCGCCTGCAGATCGCGCATGGTGTCCCAGAGGAACAGGCGCGACTGCGGGTCCAGGCCGGTCGTCGGCTCGTCGAGGATGAGGATCTGCGGCCGGTGGATGAGGGCGCGGGCGATGATCAGCCGCTGCGCCATGCCGCCGGAGTACTGGTCGACGCGGTCGTTCTCGCGGCCCTGCAGGCCGACCTGCTCGAGCAGCTCGAGCGCCCGCTCCCGGCGTGCCCGGCGGGAGAAGCCGAAGTAGGCGGCGTGGAAGGTCAGGTTCTCGAGCGCGCTGAGGGAGCGGTCGAGGTTCGGGCGCTGCGGCACGACCGCGAGGCGCAGCTTGACCGCGACCTGGTCCGTGGTGACGTCGAGCCCGTCGACCAGGACGCGGCCCCCGGTCGGGCGCACGCGGGTGGTGATGACGCCGATCGTCGTCGTCTTGCCGGCGCCGTTCGGGCCGAGCAGCCCGAAGATCTCGCCCTGCCGCACGCGGAAGTCGATGCCCTTGACCGCCTCGCTCCCCGACGAGCCGTAGCGCTTGCGCAGCCCCTCGACGACGATCGCGTCCTCGGCG
>WLOB01000284.1 GCA_009699505.1 Actinomycetota bacterium
CGAACGCCTGGTGCTCGGGGTTGCGGTGCACGTCGAACTGGTGGGGGTTCTCGTAGCGCTCCGCGTCGCGGTTGGACGACGGGTACCACAGCGCGACCTTGTCGCCGGCCTTGATCTGCGCGCCGTTGAGCTCCAGGTCCTTCGTCGCGGTGCGGCGGAAGTGCGCGAACGCCGGGAACATCCGCAGCGCCTCCTCGACCGCGCTGGCAGAGAGGGAGGGGTCGTCGACCAGCATCTGCAGTTGGTCGGGGTTCTCCATCAGGGCCCGCATGGTCGAGGTGTAGGTCGCTTTGGTGGAGTCGTTGCCGGCCGCCATCATGAGGACGAACCCGGCGAAGATCTCCTCGTCGCTCAGCGTGTCGCCGTCGATGTCGGCGAAGACCAGGACGCTCGTCATGTCGTTGGTCGGGTTCTCCCGTCGGGCCGCCACGAGCTTCATGCACTTCTCGTACATCTTCGGGATGTCCTCGGCGACGAGCGCCTCGAGGCCCTTGGGGTTCAGCGTCGTGTCGCCGAAGCCGAGCAGCGCGTTGATCGCCTCCGCCCACGGCTTGTCGTCCTCGGGGTCCAGCCCCATGAACTCGCCGATCACGCGGGAGACGATCGGCTGGGCGACGTCGGTGACGAGGTCGGCGTGCTCGCGACCCTCGAGGCGGTCCATGACGCCCGCGGTGATCTCGCGGATCGCGGGCTCGTGCGTGGCGATCGCCTTCGGGGTGAACGCCTTCTGGAAGAGGTTCTTGATGCGGTCGTGCTTCGGCGGGTCCATGCCGATGAACATCCCCTGCACCAGCGGGACGGGGATCGCCTCGTCGGTGATGATGATGTTCTGCGCGGAGGAGTACCCCTGCCAGTCGCGACTGACGGTGTGGATGTCCTCCGCCCGGGTCACCGACCAGAACCCGGCGTCGCTCGGCGTCTGCTTGATGCCCGCGCTCCAGTGCACCGGGCACTCGTTGCGCAGACGCTCGAACACCTCGTGGGGGGGGCCTTGCAGCCACAGCTCGTCGTCGGCGACCTGCAGCTTCGCGAGGTCCTGGGGTGCTTCGGTCGACATGGCGTCAAACGTACCGTCGCGGACATCGCGGGTCAAGACGGCCGCTGGCGGGTCGCGCGTTCTTGACACCGCGGGCGATTTCCGGTCGGATCGCCCCTGCGGGACGGTCCCGTGGAGGCCACCCCGGACAACGTCAGGACGCAGTATGCGCATCACTCCGATGGACCTCAACTGGCTGCTGCTCGAGCGCGCGGAGAGCCCGGCCCACGTCGCGTGCCTGGCCGAGTGCACGCCACCCGACGGCGCGCTCGCGACGTTCGTCGCGGACCTGGTCGCGGGCTGGCGCGCGCAGGCGACCTTCGCCGAGCCGTTCAACCGGCGTCCCCGGCTGCTCCCGGTGCCGACCTGGGACGTGCTGGACGACGACGAGGTCGACCTGGACTACCACTTCCGCCACTCGGCGCTGCCGGCGCCCGGCGGCGAGCGCGAGCTCGGCATCCTCGTCTCGCGGCTGCACTCCCACCCCCTGGACCGCCGTCGGCCGTTGTGGGAGCTGCACATCATCGAGGGCCTCGGGGACGGGCGGTTCGCGATGTACCTGAAGGTGCATCACTCACTGATGGACGGTGTCGCCGGGATCAGGATGCTCGGCCGGGCCCTCAGCTCCGACCCCCACGCGCGGGACCGCCCCCCGATCTGGGCGCTGGGGTCCTCCGCCCCGCGCGTCGCCGAGGGTGCTCCCACCGTCGATGCGGCACCCCCCTCGAAGGCGACCCCGGTGCGGCGGGCGCTGGCGACGCCCGTGCGCTCGGCGCAGGGTCTGCGGCGTGCGGCGGTGAGCGGCCGCGGCCTCGCGCGGATCTCGACCACGCAGTCCCTGCACGCGCTGCGCCCTCGCAATCGCGACGTCGCCATCCCGTTCAGGGCGCCGATGTCGCCCCTGAACGGCTGCATCCACGGGCCGCGACGGTTCGCGACGCAGCACTACTCGCTGGAGCGGGTGAAGGCGCTGTCCAAGGAGGCGGGCGTCACGATCAACGACGTCCTGCTCGGGCTCTGCTCGGGCGCGCTGCGACGGTACCTGTCGGGGATCGGGGAGCTGCCGGACCGGTCGCTGACGGCGACCCTCCCCGTCTCCGTCCGGCTGGAGAACGACGAGTCCGGCGGCAACGCCATCACCTTCATCCACGCCCGGCTCGCCACGGACGTCGAGCATCCGGCGCAGCGCCTGGAGCGCATCGCCGCCAGCACCCGGCACGCCAAGAGCGTCCTGGGGCGGCTCCCGCGCGGCGCGATGAACGCTTACACGATGATGCTCATGGCGCCGTACATGACCCAGCTGGCCGTCGGCCTCGGGGGTCGGACGACGCCGATGCACAACGTCGTCGTCTCCAACGTGCCGGGGCCGCGGAACCCGCGCTACATCGAGGGTGCGGTCGTCGACCAGCTCTATCCGCTGTCGGTGCTGTTCAACGGCCAGGCCCTGAACGTGACGATCATCAGCTACGCCGGCACCCTGTGCATCGGGTTCACCGGCTGTCGGGACAGCCTCCCGAGCATGCAGCGGATCGCGGTCTTCGCCGGCGAGGCGCTGGCCGAGCTCGAGCAGGACGTGCGCGCCGCGGCCGCGAGCGTGGGCCCGTAGGCAGGTCTCGGAGCGCTGCGCAGACGACCCCTACCATAGGCGCATGGCGATCCTGTCCCGGCGCGACGACCCAGACGCGCGAAGCCGTGGGGAGACCGCGCTGATCGAGGCCGCGATCGCCCTGATGGAGGAGGGCGAGCCGTACGCGAGCGTGACCGTCGCCGCGATCACCTCGCGGGCCGGGCACACGCGCACCGCGTTCTACTTCTACTTCCGCGACAAGCGCGACCTGCTGATGGCGGCGACCGACCGCCTCGTGGGGGGGCTGTTCGACGACACCGACCACTGGTGGAGCGGCGGAGATCGCGAGGCGCTGGAGACGACGTTGCGGGCCATCCTGCAGGACTACCGGAGATCCAGCGCCCTGATCCGCGCCCTCGTCGAGGCCACGAGCTACGACCGGGTCGTCGCCGACTACTGGCACGGCGAGATCGAGCGGTTCATCGAGGCGACGGAGGCACGGCTGCCCCCCGCCTACGCGCCGCCCACCCGACGGGGCGTCGCCTCCGCGCTGGTCTGGATGATCGAGCGCACCTACTACCTGCGGATCCTCGACGAGGACACCGCGGGCGACGCCGTCGCCGTCGACGCGCTCCTCGAGGTCTGGGCCCGGACGCTCGGGCTCGGGGACTGACGGCCAGGAGCGGCGCGTCCCGCCGGGCTCTCGACCGACGTCGCCGCCGCGGTCCTCACACGGCGGCGACGGGCGCGCTCAGCGCGCGCGCGTCGACAGGAGGTTCGACGCGATGATGGACTTGCGGACCTCGTTGGTGCCGGCGCCGATCTCGTAGAGCTTGCCGGCACGGTAGAGGCGGTTGACCTCGGTCTCCCACATGAAGCCCATGCCACCGTGGACCTGGACCGCCTTGTCCAGGATGCGCATGAGGTTGTTGCCCGCCACGAGCGCCAGGGCGGCCGAGCGCGTGGCGATGTGCTGGTGCGCCACGCCGAAGGCGGTGTTGCCGACCTCGGTGGCGACGTCGAGGGTCATGCTGCGCAGCGACTCGAGGTCGGCGTACATCTCGGCGATCATCGCGGCGACCATCTGGAACGAGCCGATCGCGGAGCCGAACTGCTCCCGGTCCCGGGCGTAGGCGATCGTCAGGTCGACGGCGCGCTCGGCGAGGCCGAGGCAGGAGAACGCGAGGCAGACGCGCTCGCGGTCCAGGCCGTTCATCACGACCGCGACGCCGCCGCCCTCCTTGCCGACGAGGTTGGCCGCCGGCACGCGGCAGTCCTCGAACAGCAGCTCGCCGGTGGGGCTCCCGCGCAGCCCCATCTTGATCAGCTTCTGGGCCACGGAGAAGCCGGGCGTGGTCGTCTCCACGAGGAACGCGGAGATGCCGCGCGGCCCGGCGTCGAGGTCGGTCTTGGCGTAGACGAGGACGACGTCGGCGATCGGCCCGTTGGTGATGTAGATCTTCGTGCCGTTGAGGACGTACTCGTCGCCGTCGCGGACGGCGGTGGTCCGCATGCCGCCGAGCGCGTCGGAGCCGGCGCCGGGCTCGGTCAGCCCGAGGGCGCCGACGAGGGAGCCGTCGATCAGGCCGGGGGCGAAGCGCTGCAGGAGCGCGTCGTCGGCGTTGGCCAGGAGGTTGCCGAGGCAGAGGTTCTCGTGTGCGAGGTACGAGAGCCCGACGGCGGGGTTCCAGCGCGAGATCGCCTGGCCGACCATGCCCTCGCTGACGAGGTCGAGGCCGGCGCCGCCGTACGCCTCGGGAGCCTGCACGCCGAGGTAGCCCTGCGCGCCGAGGCTGGGGAAGACCTCGGAGGGCCACCACTCCTCGTCGTCCATGCGCTGCTGGAACGGGAAGAGGACGTTGCGCGCGTACTCGTCGGCCGCACCGAGGATCTCGCGGTGGTCGGGCGTCAGCAGGCCCCCGGTGGCCGGGGTGGTCGGGGCGATGGAGCTCATCCGACGATCATCCGCGTTCACTGACGGAGTGTCAACGGGGTCCCGGGTCTCGTGCCTGACGGGTCTCGGTCAGGGGGTTGCCGGCGGCGTCGGCGGAGCCGGCGGCCGGCCACGGACCGGTGTGGTTGTCCCGGGCGCCGTCGATGGTCAGGACGGAGCCGGAGAAGAAGTCGCCGGCGGGGGAGGCGAGGTAGGCCACGAGCCAGGCGAACTCCTCGGGCGTGCCCAGCCGCCCGAGCGGGACCAGCCCCGCGGCGGCGTCGACCATCGGCTTGGGGTATTTCGTCATGAAGACGTCGGTGGCGAACTGGCCGGCGGCGATCGCGTTCAGGCGGATCCCGAAGCGGGCCCACTCGATCGACAGCTCGCGCATCATGTTCTCGACGGCGGCGCGAGCTGCGGAACTGTGGACCATGCCCGGTAGACCGTGGTGGGGGGAGAGCGTGACGCTGACGACCTTCCCGCCGCGCGCACGGCCGTCGGGGCCCGCGGGAATCATCGCCTTGGTCGCGACGGCGTGGGTCATCAGCCAGGTGCCGTCGAGGTTCAGCCGCGTCACGGTGCGGAAGCCCTTCGGGCTGATCGTCTCGGCGGGGGCGAGGAACTGGCCGCCGGCGTTGTTGACGAGGGTGTCGATCTGCCCGTGGCGGGCCAGGACGTCGTCGACCAGCGCGTCGACCTGGTCCTCGTCGCGGATGTCGCAGACGTGGGTGCTGCAGACCCCGCCGACCAGGGCGGCGGTCTCCTCCAGCGCGTCGGAGCGGCGCCCGCAGATCGCGACCCGCGCCCCGAGGGCCACGAGCTCGAGCACGGCGGCGCGCCCGAGACCGGACCCGCCGCCGGAGACGAGGACGACCTGGCCGTCCAGGAGGCCGGGGGAGAACACCGCCGAGGGCTTCGTCATCGGGCGAGTATGCGCGATCGCCTCGAGACCGGTCATCGCGACGACGCCGGGGAGCCGGCCGGGACCGGGCCGCCGGCGGCGGCGGGGAGCCCCAGCGCGGCCCGCGCCTCCTCGACGCTCGCCGGGCGGCGTCCGGCGTCCAGGATCATCTCCCGCGCCTTCGCGATCAGCTCGCCGTTGGAGGTCGCCATCGTCCCGTCGGGCAGGTAGAAGTTGTCCTCCAGGCCGACCCGGACGGACCCCCCGAGCGCCAGCGCCGCGCCGACCATCGGCCACTGGACGCGGGAGATGCCGATGACGCCCCAGTGGTGGTGCACCGTCGCGTCGTCGCCGGCGGGGAGCGCGCGGCCGACCTCGGCCAGGTTGTCGGCCATCGCGGCGAGGTTGCGCGCGGTGGGCGGGATCCCGCCGGTGACGCCCATC
>WLOB01000285.1 GCA_009699505.1 Actinomycetota bacterium
ACGAGGCGCAGAACACCACGCCCGAGCAGATGAAGATGTTCCTGACGCGCCTGGGCTACCGGTCGAAGATGGTCATCACGGGCGACATCACCCAGGTCGACCTCCCGCGCGAGCAGCGGTCCGGCCTCGTGGCGGTCTCCGAGGTCCTCGAGGAGGTCGAGAACGTCGAGTTCGTGCGCTTCGCGCGGCGCGACGTCGTCCGCAACGACCTGGTCCAGAAGATCGTCCAGGCGTACGAGAACCACGCCGAGAGCCAGGCCCCGGAGCTCCGCCCCGCCGAGGGTCGGCGCCAGGAGCGCCGCCCGGCGTGAGCGACCCCGGCTCCGAGACCGTCGGGGGCCCGGACCCCCGGGTCCCGGAGCCGGGGCACGACGGCCTCGAGATCGAGCTCGAGGTCGACCACGAGGGCTTCTCCGAGGACGACCTGCCGCCGGGCATGCCGTCGGGGGAGGACCTGCGCGAGCTCGTCGAGACCGCCGCGGCGTCGGCCGGCGTGACCGACGGGCACGTCGCGATCACCATCCTCGGGCCCGAGGCGATCCACGCCCTGAACCTCGAGCACCGGGACAAGGACAAGCCCACGGACGTGCTGTCGTTCCCGATCGACGGCGCCGGTCCCGTGGCCGGCCCGCGCGAGATCGGGGACGTCGTGATCTGCCCCGAGCACACGGTCAGCATGCGGGAGGCCGTGGTACACGGCATCCTCCATCTCGTGGGCTTCGATCACGAGACCGATTCCGGCGAGATGCTCGCCGTGCAGGGACAGATCCTGTCCTGGTACGAGAACCACGACCCGCCCCCCTCCGCGCCCGCCGGCCCGACCTCCGGGACGGACGCGTGAGCACCCTCGCCACCCCCCGGCGCCGCGCTGCGGCCCGGCACGACGTCCCTGCCGCCCGGGACGCCCGATGAACGCCGAGGACGAGGGGCGGACGGGCCCGGAGTCGTACGGCCCCGGCGACGGCGTGGAGCTGCCCGTCCCGGTCTTCGACCCGGACGAGGCGCCGCTGACCGATCCCGACCTGGATCCGGACGCGAAGCGCTCGGGCTTCGTCGCGTTCGCCGGCCGCCCGAACGCCGGCAAGTCGACGCTGACCAACGCCCTGGTCGGCGCGAAGGTCGCGATCACCTCGGACAAGCCGCAGACGACCCGTCGCGCGATCCGCGGCGTGCTGACGCGCGAGGACGCCCAGATCGTCCTCGTCGACCTGCCCGGCGTGCAGCGGCCGAAGGACTCGCTGACCGGCCGGATGCAGCGGCGCGTGGACTCCGAGATCCGCGAGGCCGACGTCACGCTGCTGGTGCTCAACGGCGAGGAGGGCGTCGGCCCCGGCGACCGCTACATCGCGTCGCAGCTGCGCGAGACCCGCGGCCCGACGGTCATCGCCGTCAACAAGGTCGACCGCCTGAACCGCGCGGAGACGATGGCCGTGCTCGTGGCGGCCGCCGAGCTCGAGATCGGCGAGGACGTCTTCCCGATCTCCGCCAAGTCGGGCGTCGGCGTCCAGCCGCTGCTCGAGCACCTCGTCGGCCTGCTCCCCAAGGGCCCGTTCTACTTCCCCGTCGACGAGAGCTCGGACCAGCCGCAGCACGTCCTCCTGGCCGAGCTCGTCCGCGAGCAGATCCTGCGCCGGACCTTCCAGGAGGTCCCGCACGCGGTCGAGGTGCAGATCGAGGAGATCGAGAAGCCCGGCAAGGACCTGCACGTCGTCGTCGCCAACGCCTGGGTCGAGTCGCCGTCCCAGAAGGGCATCCTCATCGGCGCCGGCGGCAAGATGGTCCGCACGATCGGCACCGCGGCGCGCAAGGAGCTCGAGCGCGAGCTCGGCACCCGCGTCCACCTCGACCTCCAGGTCAAGGTCCGCCGCAACTGGCGCTCCGACGACACGCTGCTGGACCGCCTCGAGATCGACTGAGGCCCGCGGGCCGGCCCGCACCCTCGCGCGCCGGCCCGCACCCGCGCGCGCCGGCCCGCACCCGCGGCACGGGGATGCAGCCTATTGACTTTCGATAGGTGACCATCGATCATCGATGCATGAGCTCGATGCGTCGCGTCGTCGTCCCGTTGCGGATCCTGCTGGCCTCGGCGTTCGCGCTGATGGTCATGGGGCAGGTCTTCTCCATGCCCGGCCAGTTCGCGCACATGGCGCGCGAGTCACCGCAGGACGCCGACCTCCGGTGGCCGCTGACCGTCCTGTCCGCGCTCGTGCTGCTGTGCGTGCAGGTCGTCGTCGTCTGCACCTGGCGGCTGCTGACGATGGTGCGCGAGGACCGCATCTTCAGCGCGCGGTCGCTCGTCTGGGTCGACGCGATCGTCCGGGCCATCGCCGCGGGCTGGGCCCTCCTGCTCGTGACGTTCGTGCTCCTCGGATCGCGGGCCACGGACCCCGGCACGCCGCTGGTGCTCGTCGTCCTGCTGCTGGCGGGCGGGGTGGTCGGGCTCCTCATGGTCGTCATGCGCGCCCTGTTGCTGCAGGCCACGACGCTGCGGACCGACATGGAGTCCGTCATCTGATGCCGATCGTCGTGCGCATCGACGTCGAGCTGGCCCGCCGGAAGATGGCGGTGGGGGAGTTCGCCGAGCGCGTCGGCCTGACGCCGGCCAACGTCGCGGTCCTCAAGAACGGTCGCGCCAAGGCGGTGCGCTTCAGCACCCTGGACGCGATGTGCCGCGTCCTGGAGTGCCAGCCCGGGGACCTCCTGGAGTGGGTCCCCGACTGAGGCGTTCCACGGCCGCCCCGCACCCGGCCCCCGGTTCCCGCACCATGCGATCAGCACCCCGTCCGTCGCAACCCGGACCCCGGACCCGGGCTCCAGGCCGCGACGCCTCCCTCAGTCCGCGTCCGGGCGGATCACCCGCGTGATCGCCGTGCGCTTCGTGACCCGCAGGCGGATCGTCGCCTGGCTGCCCGGGTCCGGCAGCGTCGAGCGGGCGCCGGGGCGCGAGCGGGTGAGGACGCCGCCGGGGGTCAGGCCGATCAGGCCGACGTGCATCGTGGCGCCGCCGGCGGAGCGCACGACGTAGTCCTGTCCGCGGCGGCAGCCCGGCAGACGACCGCGCTTCGGCAGCCCGAGGGTGCCCGGGCCGCACCGGACCACACCGCCCCGCCCGGTGCTGGGCAGGCGCAGCTGCACCTCGACGTCGCGGCGCGGGTCGACGAGGTACGTCGTGACGATGCGGTCGGGCTCGAAGCGGTGGGTGACGCGGACGACCGTCTCGCCGAGCGCGGCGCGGCCGGTGTAGGCGTTGGGGTCCGCCTTCGCCTGGCGCAGCGCGAGGGTGCCGACCTGCGTCGGGCCGGGCTGGGTGTCGACGAGCGTCTGGCCGCCGGCGACGAGGCGCATGCCGAGCGACCCCTGGCCGCCGCCGCCCAGGGCGATCAGGCTCTCGCCGCGGGCGTTCATGAGCCACGCGGGCTCGAGGCCGCCGCCCGTGGGGATCGCGGTCGGCGACAGGGCGGTCGCGTAGCGCGGGCCGTTCACCGTCAGGCGCCGGAACTCCGGGTCGAAGCGCGTCAGCAACGGGGCCTTCGCCGACTCCGTGGGGGAGAGGCGCCCGCGGCAGGCGCAGCTCGCGGCCCACTCGGCGATCGTCGCGGCCAGCCGGACGCTGGCGGTCGTGCGGTTGTTGCGCACGCCCGCGAAGCGCGAGGGGAAGTCGAACGACGTGGCCGGCAGCAGGACGCTGCCGGCGTCCGCCGCCCAGCGACGGAAGAGCTCCTCGCCGCGGCTGATCAGGCGGTCCCCGTCCGACGGGTCGCGTCCGGTGATGCCCGTGCCGCCGAGGGTGCCGTTGGCGACCCCGTCGAGCGCGAGCGCCCAGTACTGGCGCAGGTGCAGGCGCGCACCGGCCTTGCCGGTCTCCCAGTTCAGGTAGCCCGAGGGGGTCCAGTCCGCGTCGAGGGTGTGGCCGACCCAGGCGCGCATCGTCGCCCGGTCCTCCTCCGACAGCGGCGTCATGCCGGCCGCGACGGCCTCGTCGTAGTAGCGCAGGGCGCCCGTGACGATCGATGCGTACTCGACGGTGTCGCTCTTGTTCAGCGTCGTCTGGGCGTCCGCCTCGGGCTGGTAGAAGAAGCCGTAGCCGCTGCTGAGGTTCGGCCGTCCGCCCGGGACGGTCGGCTCGCGCGCGTGGTCCACGAACCACTGCAGCTGCGCCCGGTAGTCGTCCGTGAGGAGCTTCGGGTCGTTCGAGACGGTGGCCGCGGCGGCGTAGAGGTCGGCGTTCCAGTTGATCTGGTTCAGCAGGCGGGCGGGCGCGCGGAAGGCGTCGGACGAGGCGACGGCCACGACCTCGGCCCGGATCGCGTCGCGGGCCGTGCCGGAGAGCCGCGTCTGCTGGCGCGCCTGCCAGGCGGCCCGCAGGCCGCGGGCGACGGTCGCGTCGATGCTCGGGTGCTGGTTGACGACCCGCGACGAGCTCTGGCGCCAGCCGGGGACGTGGATCGAGTTGTGCCGGGAGGCGCCGAACCGCTCGCCCTCGGCGGACGCGACGTACGCGGGGCCGGTCAGGTAGCCGACGATCCGGCGCACGCGGCCGTCGTGCCGTGCCGGGCCGCGATGGCCCGCGAGCGCCGCGGCGGCGTGCAGGCGCAGCAGCTCCGCGTTCAGGCGGGTGCTGACCCGGCCGCCCGGGGAGACGTACGCGCCGCGCTCCTCGTCCCACAGGCGGTCCAGCGGCAGCGAGACCGCGTCGGGCACCGCCCAGGCGTCCTCGTCGTCGGACACGGAGAGCTCGCGCTCGGCCCGGCGGCCCGCCGCGTCGAATCGCGGGTCCGTCGGGACCTCGTCGGCGTCGCCGCGGTCGTCGCCGGCCACGTCGTCCGTCGGCCCGGCGACGGTGGTGGTCGGCGGGGGCGCCGGACCCCCGCCGTCGCCGAGCACCACGAAGGCCACGACGGCGAGCAGGAGGGCGGCCAGCACGCCCGCGGCGATGCGCCGCCGGACGGACGTCGGGACCCTCATCGCCGCGCATCGTATGGATTCGCCCCTCGACCGCGCCTCACCACCCGGGGCGGCGTGGACGGACGGGGAGTCGCGGTGGTCCGGCCCGCCCGACCAGGCCGGACGGTCGTCCACGGCCCGACCCGGGGGCACCGCCCCGGGGGCTCCGACCGTCGGGCGCGCGGGGCCCGACCGCGGTCCCGTCGCGCGCCGGGGCCGCCCCGGGCGGGCGCCCGCCCCGGTCCGGTGTCAGAATCGCCGCGTGCCCGTGCTGCCGGACCTGACCGACACCGTGCGCTTCGACGACGCCGGCCTCGTGCCGGTGGTGATCCAGGACTGGAGCACCGGCGAGGTGCTCACCCTGGCCTACGCCAACGACGAGGCGCTCCGCCTGACGCGGGAGACCGGCGAGCTGCACCTCTGGTCGCGCTCGAGGGACGAGCTGTGGCACAAGGGCGCGACGTCCGGCAACGTCCAGCGGGTCCGCGCGCTGCGGATCGACTGCGACCAGGACGCCGTCCTCGCGCTCGTCGAGCCCGCCGGCCCCGCGTGCCACACCGGCGCGCGCACCTGCTTCCACCCCGTCGGCGCGCCCGAGGGGCCCGCGGCCGACGGCTGGGCGCCCGAGGGCGAGGGCGTCGGCACCCTGCTGGCCCCGCACGAGGTGCTGCCCGACCTCGTCCGCGTGCTCGCCGACCGCCGCGTCTCCGCCCCGGAGGGCTCCTACACCGCGCAGCTCCTCAACGACCGCGCCTTCGCCGGCGCGAAGGTCGAGGAGGAGGCGGAGGAGGTCTTCCGCGCCGCCCGCGAGGAGACCGACGACCGCGTCGACAACGAGGCCGCCGACGTCCTCTACCACCTGCTCGCGCTCCTCCAGGGCCGCGACCGGACCCTGGGCGACGTGCTCGAGGTCCTGCGGCAGCGCCGGGCGTAG
>WLOB01000286.1 GCA_009699505.1 Actinomycetota bacterium
CGGTCGAGGCCTCGTCCGTCGTGCCCTCGTGCACCGTCGACAGCGTGACGCGGGCCGACAGCCCGCGCCGGTGGGCGTGGACGCGCACGAGCACCGTGCGGGACGGCGCGTTGCGCCCGACGGCGTCCAGGCGGCGCACGACCTCGCCGGTGTAGTCGGCGTCGACGACCACGACGAGGTTCAGCGCCCGGGCCGGCAGCACGCCCCGGCGCCGCTGGGAGCGCTCGCGCTCCAGCGCGATCATCGCCCCCTCGACCGCGCCGGGGTCGACGTCGTCCTGCTGCCAGACGGTGTGCTCGACGGCCGTGCCGTGCGTCGGCGGGGCGGCGGGTCCGACGGCGTCGGCCGGGGGCGGGACCATGCTCAGATCGCCCGCCAGCGGTCGCCGGGCAGCAGGATCCGGCGGGCGGACTTCGGTCCGGAGGTGCCCGCGGGGTAGTCGTCCGGCGCGGCCGGGGAGCGGCCCCACGCGGTGAGGATCGGGTCCATGACCTCCCACTGCGCCTCGACCTCGTCGGCGCGCGTGAAGAGGGTCGCGTCGCCGCGCAGCGCGTCCGTCACGAGCCGTTCGTACGCCTCGGGGGAGGCGGAGAGGAACGCGGTGCCGTACGAGAAGTCCATCGTCACGGGCCGCAGGTTCATCCCGGAGCCCGGCACCTTCGCCGCGAGCTTGATCGACACGTGCTCGTCGGGCTGGATCGAGAAGACGATCTGGTTGGGCTCCACCGCGGAGGTGCCGTCGAACGCGTTGTGCGGCACGGGCCGCAGCGTCACCGCGATCTCGGTGAGCTTGCGCGAGATGCGCTTGCCCGTCCGGATGTAGAACGGCACGCCGGCCCAGCGCCAGGTGTCGACCTCGAGCCGCAGGGCGACGAACGTCTCCGTCGTCGAGGTCTCCGGGACGTCGGGCTCCTGCAGGTAGCCGAGCACGTCCTCGCCGCCGACGGACCCCGGCCCGTAGCGCCCGCGGACCGCGACCTCCTCGATCCGGTCGGGGTCGATCGGCGAGATCGCGCGGAGGACCTTGACCTTCTCCGTCCGGATGTCGTCCGCCGTGAACGTCGTCGGCGGCTCCATCGCCAGGTTGCAGAGCAGCTGGAGCAGGTGGTTCTGCACGAGGTCGCGCAGCGCCCCGGAGGTGTCGTAGTAGCCCGCCCGCCCCTCGAGCCCGACGGACTCCCCGGCGGTGATCTGCACGGACTGGATGTGGTTGCGGTTCCAGATCGGCTCGAACAGCCCGTTGGCGAAGCGCAGGGCCAGGAGGTTCTGGACCGTCTCCTTCCCGAGGTAGTGGTCGATCCGGTAGACCTGCTCCTCCCGCAGGACGCCCAGGACGCGCGCGTTGAGCGCCAGCGCCTCGTCCTTCGTCGTGCCGAACGGCTTCTCGATGATCACCCGCGTGTCGGCGCCCGAGCGGTCCGACAGCCCGTGGGCGCCGAGCTGCTCGATGATCGGGCCGAAGAACCGCGGCGCGGTCGAGAGGTAGAAGACGCGGTTGAGCGCCTGCCCGGCGCGGTCGTCGAGCGCCGCCAGGCGCGGCTGCAGCTCGGCGTAGGCGTCCTCGCCCTCGAAGCCGCCGGAGACGAACGAGACCGTGCTGAGGAACGTCTCGAGGACGAGGGGGTCCGGCGCGCGGCGCGAGTACTTCTCGATCGCGGCGCGCACGAGCGCCCGGTAGCCCTCGTCGTCGAGCTCGTCCAGGGCGACCGCGACGAGGCCGAAGCGCTCCGGCAGCGCCCCGTCGTGGGCGAGGTTGTAGAGCGCCGGCAGCAGCTTGCGCTTGGACAGGTTGCCCGTGCCGCCGAAGATCACCAGGGCCGACGACGGCGGGGGCAGCTGGTCCAGGCCCGCGCCGAGCGGGTTCTCGTCGTGGGAGACGTCGTGGGGCATCGGCGGGACCGGGTGGGGGAGGACGGGGTCAGTCGTTGCGCTTGACGGCGTGTCCGCCGAACTGGTTGCGCAGCGCCGCGAGGACCTTCGAGCCGTAGTCGTCCTCGGTCCGGGACGCGAACCGCGTGTAGAGCGACTGGGTGATGACGGGCAGCGGCACGCTCTCCTCGAGGGCGGCCTCGATGGTCCAGCGGCCCTCGCCGGAGTCGTCGACCCACGGCTGCAGGGCGTCGAGGCCGGTGCCCTCCTGCTCGAACGCGCGGGCGGCGAGCTCGTTGAGCCACGAGCGCACGACGGAGCCCTGCTCCCAGAGGTGCGCGACGCGGGCGAGGTCGAGCTCCGGGTTGTTCTTGTGCAGGAGCGAGAAGCCCTCGGCGAACGCCTGCATCATCCCGTACTCGATGCCGTTGTGGACCATCTTCACGTAGTGGCCCGAGCCCGAGCCGCCGACGTGCTCCCAGCCCCGCTCGCCGATGACGTGGCGCGAGCCCTCGGAGGTCTCCGGCGCGAGCGAGTCGAGGACGGGGGAGAGGGTCTCGACGGCCTCCGACGGGCCGCCGACCATCATGCAGTAGCCCACGTCGAGGCCCCAGACGCCGCCGGACGTGCCGACGTCGAGGTAGTGGATGCCCTTCTCGGACAGCTCGGCGCTGCGGGCGGTGTCGTCGCTCCAGCGGCTGTTGCCCCCGTCGATGACGACGTCGCCCTCCGAGAGCAGGCCGCGGAGGTCGTGGACGGTCGAGATCGTGGGGACGCCGTGGGGCACCATGACCCAGACGTGGCGCGGGGCGTCGAGCCCGGCGACGAGCTCCTCGAGCGAGCCGGCGGCGCGGGCCCCGGTCTCCTCGGCCAGCGCGGCCGTGAGGTCCTGGTCGCGGTCGTACGCGACGACGTCGTGGCCGTCGCGACGCAGGCGGCGGACCATGTTGCCGCCCATCTTGCCGAGTCCGACGAAGGCGATCTGCATCAGGAGTCCTCCTTGATGGCGGTGGTCAGGGCGGCCAGGCTCTCGAGCCAGTCGCTCCCCAGGCTGACCCGCAGGACGGGCCGGTCGTGGGCGCCCAGCGTGCGCAGGTCCCCCTGCGACTGGGCGTGGAAGAGGGTGCGGAACGACGTCGTCGGGTTGGACGGCTCGTCGTCGGAGGCGGGGGCGGGGATCGTCCGCTCCGCGCGCGGGTCGTGCTCGAGCAGCAGGTAGTGCCCGACCGCGGGCCCGCCCTTGTGCAGCTGGCCCGTCGAGTGCAGGTAGCGCGGCCCGAAGCCGGTCGTCACCGCGGCGTCGGTGCGCGCGGCCAGCGCGCTGCGCAGCCGGCCGACCTCGACGCCCGCGTCGGCGCTGGGCGGCAGGTACGCGAGGATCGCGAGGTAGTCCGGGGCGGCGAGCCCCTCGACGAAGCCGAGCACGGCCTCCGGGGTGACCTCGCCCGCGGCCGGGATCGGCGTGCCGTCGGCGACCTCGGCCAGGACGACCTGCGTCGCGTCCTTCGCGGCCTGGACGTCGGGCTGGTCGAACGGGTTGATGCCGAGGGACCAGCCGACCGTGGCCGTGGCGACCTCGAGGATCGCGAACGCGGCGCCGAGCGCCTCCTCGCCGGCCACGACGAGCTCGAGCACCGGGACGCCGGCCTCCGTCGACCGCGCGACCGCGGCGTCGAGGTCCGGGTCGTCGCCGGGGCCGCGGAGCACGAGGAGCTGCCGGTCCGACGCGACGGTGGGCAGACCGCCGTCCTCCGTCGCCGGGTCGTCCACGACGGGCAGGACGCCGTGCCCGCCCTTGCCGGTGGACTCCGCCACGAGCTGCTCGAGCCAGAGCCCGAACGACGCGAGCCGCCGGTCCTGCACCCGCAGCACGAGCTTGTCGCGCCCCGCCTTGGCGAGCGCGGCGACGGCGGCGCCCAGCTGCACCGCGACGTTCTCCGGCGCGGGGCCCTGCGACGCCTGCAGCGCGCGGACGCCGCCCTGCAGCAGCGCGCCGAGGTCCGCGCCCGTCAGGGCGGCGGGGACCGTGCCGAACGGCGAGAGCGCGCTGTAGCGCCCGCCGATCTCGGGGTCGCCGTGGAAGATCGCCCGGAAGTCGTGGGCCCGCGCCATCGCCTCGAGGCCCGAGCCGGGGTCGGTCACCGCGACGAACGCCCGACCGTCGGGGTTGCGGGACCAGAAGTGCCGGAAGAGGGAGACCGTCTCGAGCGTGCCGCCGGACTTCGTCGAGACGAGGACGAGGGTGCGCTCCGGCTCCGTGGCCGCCTCGACGGTGGCGATCGCGTCGGGGTCGGTCGAGTCGAGCATCCGCAGGCGCAGGCGGCCGTTGCGCGGACCGGACCAGTCCCAGACGACCTCGGGCGCGAGCGAGGACCCGCCCATGCCGACGAGCACGACGTCCGTGTAGCCCTCCTCGGCGACCTCGGACGCGAGCGCCTCGAGGGTGGCCTGCTGCTCCAGGCCGGTGGACGGCGCGTCGAGCCAGCCGAGGCGGTCGGCGACCTCGGCCTGCCCGGCCGGGCCCCACAGCGTGTCGTCGCGCTCCCACAGGCGCTCGGGCACCCGCTCCTGCGCGGCGCGCTCGATCTCGGCGGCGACGGCGGACTCCTGGTCCGCGTCGAGGTGCCGGCGCAGCGTCGGGGCGGCGGACTGGTCGGTGTCAGGCATCGGTGGGGGACTCCTCGAGTCGGGCGAGCAGGGCTGCACCGCGCAGGCCCGCCTGGGGCCCGTGCTGCGCGACGCGGATCTCGGTGTCGGTGCCCAGGCCGGGCAGCAGCAAGCGCCGGGCGGCCTCGCGGGCCGGGCCGACGAGCAGCTCGCCGGCGCGGGAGACGCCACCGCCGACGACGACGACCTCGGGCTCGAGCAGCGTGATGACCGCGGCGATGCCGACGCCGAGCCGCTCCCCGAGGATGCGCAGCGCGTCGACCGCGCGGTCGTCCCCGGCCTCGGCGGCGTCGGTGAGCGCGGGGCCGCCGTCGAACCCGCGCTCGCGGGCGAGGCGGTCGAGCGCCCGGCCGCTGGCCCAGTGCTCGAGCGAGCCCGGGAGCGGGGCGTCCCCGGCCGGCGGGGCGCCGTGGGTCAGGTCGGCGCCGACGGTCAGGTGGCCGAGCTCGAAGGCGGAGGTGCGCGCTCCGTGCAGCGGCCGGCCGCCGACGACCGCGCCACCGCCGATGCCCGTCCCGACCGTGACGCAGACGAGGGAGGAGTGGAGCAGCTCGAGGTCCTCGCCCCACGCCTCGGAGAGCGCGGCGAGGTTGGCGTCGTTGTCGACGTGGACGGGGACGCCGAGGCGCGAGGCGAGCTCGTCGCGCAGCGCGACGTCGCGGAACGCGTCGATGTTCGCGCTCGACACGACGCGGCCGTCCGAGATGCGCACGACGGACGGCACGCCGATCCCGACCGCCTCGACCGGCCCGAGCGCACCGACCAGGCGGGTGATCTGCGCGAGCAGCGCCTCCGGGTCGTGCACCTCCGTGGGCTCGAGGCCCTGGGGGGTGAGGGTGGTGCCGTCGAGCAGGCCGACCGCGACCTTGGTCCCGCCGACGTCGACTCCCGCTGTCCGGGCCGTGCGATCCATCCCGGCGAGGTTCGCACATCGCCGCGGCACCCTCGGTGTCCGGGGGTGAAGTTCCGGGGCAGCAACCATTGGACGGACGCGCACGTAGTCTGCGGTGATGGTGCAGAGCACGGTGCCCGAGCGGATCCTCCTGACCGGCGCGACCGGTGCCATCGGCGGCCGGCTGCTGCCGGCCCTCCTCGCGCGCGAGCCGCGCGCCCCCGAGGTGCGGGCGCTCGTCCGCGACCCGGGGCGGGCGGACCTGCCGGACGAGGTCGGCGTCGTCAAGGGCGACGTCTTCGCGGGCACCGGCCTCGACGCGGCGCTCGAGGGCGTCGACGTGGCCTACTACCTCATCCACGCGATGGGCCGGGGCACCAAGGGCGACTTCGCCGAGCTCGACCGCCGCGGCGCCCGGC
>WLOB01000287.1 GCA_009699505.1 Actinomycetota bacterium
GACGGGCAGCGGCGGGCCGGCGGCGACGGGCGGCGGCGGCCCGGCGGGGAGGGGCGGCGGCGGGCCGGCGGGGACGAGCGGCGACGGACCGGTGCCGCGGCGGGACCGGCGTCCCCGATGGCGGGCCGCGGCCCGTCCGGCGGGTGTCGACCGGGGGCCGTCCGATCGCACGCAACGGGGTGATTGCGACCGCAACTTCCCGGGTTCCTGAGGACTGTCCCCCTCGACCCCCCCGATCCGGGAGCACGCCATAACACCCATCCACCCCGCGTCCCCCTCGAGCCCGTCCGGCGGCGACCGGACCTGGTCAGGCCCCCGGGTCCTCCACACCGCGGTCGCCCGCCCGCTCGCCACGGACGTCGCCGTCGACGCCACGTCCGTCGAGTGGCTGCCCCGCCACCGCCCCGACCGGCGCCTCTGATGGAGCGCACGAGCACGGGCTCCCAGGTCCGGGGCGACGTCGCGACGCGGGCGACGCTCCGTCGCGCGTCGGCCGGAGCCGGCGGGACCGGTGGGCACGCCGAGGTCGCCGACCGCTTCCGCCGCACGAGCGACCGGGCCCTGGACGGGCTCGTCGCCGAGATCGCCCGCTCCGGCCGCACCGGCTGACGGGACGGCGCGGCGCCGGCACCCCGCCGCGCCCACCCACCCGGCGACGCCGCGCCGGCGCCCGTCCCACGGGGTCCCGCCCACCTGCGGGGCCCCGATCCGCCGACGCCCCGCCTCACCGGCGGAGCCCGATCCCCGGCCGCCCCACCCCGCCGGCGACGCCCCGATCCCCGGCCGCCCCGCCCCACCTGCGGGGCCCCCTCCCCCCGACGCCCCGCCCACCGCGGGGCGTCGCGCGTTCCGGGATCGACCACACGAGCGCCCGGGTCGCCCCTATAATGGACACAGCGTCCATCATCGCCACGTGCGGTGCCGGGCGACCGCCCGACCCCTGGAGCCCGTGATGCCCGTCCCGCTCGACCTCCGCGCCCGCGAGATCGCCACCGCCGTCGTGGACCGCCTGCCCGCCCGCGGCCCGGTCCCCCTCGCCGACCCGCCGCCCGGTAGCGGCCTGGCGCCCGTGATGGGCGAGCCCGGCCTGCCCGTGCTCGGCAACACGCTCGGCTTCATGCAGCGCAACCTCGAGTTCTCGCGCGAGCAGCACGCGCGGTTCGGCCCCGTCTTCTGGACGAACGCCTTCGGCACGAGGCTCCTCGTCGTGCTCGGGCCCGACAACATCGAGACCGTCCTGCAGAACCGCGACAAGGCGTTCTCGAACGAGGAGGGCTGGGGCTACTTCATCGGCCCGTTCTTCGACCGCGGCGTGATGCTCATGGACTTCGACGAGCACCGCGCGCACCGGCGGATCATGCAGGGGGCGTTCAAGCGCGACCGCCTCGTCTCCTACCTCGAGGGGATGAACCGGGCGATCGCGCACGGGCTCCGGTCCTGGGAGCCCGGCGACGGGTTCGAGCTCTTCGAGGCGACGAAGACGCTGACCCTCGACATCGCCACCGAGGTCTTCGTCGGCGCGGAGCCCGGACGGGACGCCGACCGCCTGAACGAGGCGTTCATCCACACGGTGCACGGCGGCCAGACCGTGGTCCGCCGCGACGTCCCCGGCGGCCGCTGGCACAAGGGGCTCACGAGCCGGCGCGAGCTGCAGGAGTACTTCCGGGGCCAGATCGCCGAGAAGCGCGCCGGGGACGGCGACGACCTCTTCAGCGTCCTCTGCCACGCCGAGGGCGACGACGGCGAGACGTTCTCGGACGAGGACGTCGTCAACCACATGATCTTCGTGCTGATGGCCGCGCACGACACGAGCACGATCACGTTCTCGATGCTCGCCTACTACCTGGCGAAGCACCCCGAGTGGCAGGAGCGGCTGCGGGCGGAGTCCGAGGCGCTGGGCAAGGACGTCATCGGCTACGACGACCTCGACGCCCTCCCGTCCATGGACCTCGCGTTCAAGGAGACCCTGCGCATGAACTCGCCCGTGGGCAACATCGCGCGGCAGGCGACGAAGGACACCGAGATCGACGGGCGGTTCGTCCCGGCCGGCACGAACATGATGGTCGGGCTCTACCCGAGCATGCGCATGGAGCCGTGGTGGAGCGATCCGGACCGCTTCGATCCGGAGCGGTTCTCGGAGGGGCGCCGCGAGGACACGTCGCACAAGTTCGCCTTCACGCCGTTCGGCGGCAACGTCCACAAGTGCATCGGGATGCACTTCGGCGGCCTCGAGGTCAAGGCGATCCTGCACCAGATGCTGCTGCGGAGCACCTGGACCGTCCCGGCCGGCTACGAGCCGGTGATGGACTACGGCACCGGCCCGTTCCCCGCCGACGGCCTGCCGATCACGCTGCGCGCGCGCTGAACGACGGCCGCCGGGCCCGGGGACCCGGCCGCGGGCGCCCGGTCGCCCGCGGCCCCGGGCGCGGAGCGGCCCGGGACGACCCCGGGTCCGCTCCGTCCCGCCTCAGCGCTTCCAGCCCGTGGCGCGACGGCGCAGCTGCATGATCCGCGCGCCGGCGGCGACGGCGACGATCAGGCCGCCCGCGATCGCGGCGAGCAGCAGCGCGACGCCGACGGGCACCTCGCCCTGGAAGCCCAGGAACTCGATCGCGACGCGGTCGAGGTTCTGCAGCACGAAGACGAGCAGGACCGCCAGGATCACGCCGCCCAGGATCGCGAACCAGAGGGCCGCGTTGGTCCGCGAGCCTCCCGGCTTGCGGTGGGTGTCGTCCGTGGGCTCGTCCGCGAGCGGGGGCGTGGTCGGGTCGGTCTGGGTGCTCATGACGCTTCTCGGTTCTTCGTGGGGTGGTGCGTGGGCGGTCAGCGACCGCGACGGCGGGTGCCGGACTGCTTCGCCCGGCCGACGACGACGGCGGTCGCCGCGTGCCGCGCGAACGTGCGGAGGTCGAGCTGGGCGACGAGGCGCTCGAGCTCGCGGCGCTCGCGGACGGTCAGCGTGCTCGGACGCCCGCCGCTGTGCTTGAGCAGCTCGAGCAGGCGGCGGCGCTCGCGGCCGGACAGCTGCGCCGTCCAGTGCCGGTGGCCCTCGCGGGCGACGTCGGCGACGAGGAGCCACGGCACGGCACGGCGGACGGCGAGGCGGGCGGGGGTGCGGCGGAGGATGCTCATGGGGCTCCGGGGGTCAGGCGGCGACGGCCGAGTCGGGGGACGACACGGGCCGCTCGTCGAGGTGGTCGAACAGTGCGCGGTGCAGCAGCGCGGCCAGCGCGGCGCCCGCGAGCGGGGCGGCGATGAACACCCAGAGCTGCGCGAGGGCCCAGTCGCCCACGAGGAGCGCGGGGCCGATGCTGCGGGCCGGGTTCACCGAGGTGTTCGACACGGGGATGGCGACGAGGTGGATCAGGGTGAGCACGAACCCGATCGGCAGTCCGGCAAACGCTGTGTGCGCGATCTTCGAGGTCGCCGCGAGGACGGTGAACACGAGGAGCGCGGTGCCGATCACCTCGACGACGAGCACGCCACCGAGCGCGTAGCCGTCGGGCGAGTGGGAGCCGTAGCCGTTCGCGCCGAGGCCCTCCGCGCCGACGTCGTAGCCGCCCTGCTTCGCCTTCGCGATCACGACGATCGCGACCGCCGCGAGGAGCGCGCCGGCGATCTGGCCGACGACGTAGCCGGCGGCGTCGCGCGGGGAGATGCGCCCCGACACGAGCATCCCGAACGTCACGGCGGGGTTGACGTGGCAGCCGGAGATCGGGCCGATGGCGTAGGCCATCACGAGCAGCGAGAGGCCGAACGCGAGGGCGACGCCGAGGAACCCGACGTGGGATGACGCGAGGACGGCCGTGCCGACGCCGCCGAAGACGAGGACGAAGGTGCCGAGCAGCTCGGCGAGGTAGCGGCGCATCAGCGACGCCCCAGGCGCTTGACGCGGTCGAGCCGGGACGGCGGGTCGGGGTGGCTGCCGGTGAGCTTGTGCTGCAGCCGGCGGGCGAGCGGCGGGGCGGCGATCTTGAGGACCTGCCACGTGATGCGGCCGAGGATCTTGAACACGGAGGGGCGCTCCTGTGAGGGGGTGGATGATCCGCGCCGCGGGCGCGCCCCTGGTGGCGGGGCGCGTCGCGGACGACGGGATGGAGGACGCCGCGCGGGGCGGCGACCGGTGCGGGGGGCGGCGCGCGGAGGGACGCGCGCCGCTCGCTCCCCGCGGGGACTACTTGTCGCGGCTGAGGACGTCCTTGACCTTGTCCGTGACCTTCTCGGCCGTCTCCTTGACCTTGTCGACGGCCTGGTCGGCCTGGCCCTCGCGCTTGAGGTCGTCGTCACCGGTCGCCTTGCCGGCGGTCTCCTTGGCCTTGCCCGCGAAATCCGTCATGTCGTCTCCGTTGTTCGTCTTGGGTAGGTACTGCCTGGTTTGACCACGCTCGCCCGAAAAAGTTCCGCACGAGTTTCGTCCCCGGGACGTGCGACCACCGGGGGGCCGCCGTCGCCGCGCGCGACCGGCGCCGGCGCGATCGGTCGTCCGGGCCCGCAGGACGACGCGGGGCGGGCCGGCCCGGAGGACGACGAGGGATCAGCGCCCCGCGCCGGGACCGCCGCCGGCGACCCGACGCCCCGGACGCGCGAGGACCCCGACGGGTCGACGCCCCGCACCGGGCAGGACGCCTCGGGCGGGCGCGTCGCCCCGCCGCCCCCGCCGCCCGTGCGCCGGTCGCCCCCGCCCGCCGACGAGGCGTTCCTCGTCCGGGCCGCCCAGCGGGGCGACCTCGACGCGTTCGGCGAGCTCCTCCGCCGGCACGAGACCGCCGCGTACCGGGTCGCGCTGCGGATGCTCGGCTCCTCCTCCGAGGCCGAGGACGCCACGCAGGACGCGTTCCTGCAGGCGTGGCGGTCGCTGCCGCGGTTCCGCGGCGGCAGCGCGTTCGGCACGTGGCTCTACCGCATCACGACGAACCGCTGCCTCAACCTGATCGCCGCCCGTCGCCCCACCGACCCGCTCGACGAGACCCGCGACGGCAGCCGTCGCGACGACCCGGTCGAGCTGGCGCAGCAGCGCGAGGAGATGGGCGCCCTGACCGCGTCGATCGCCCGGCTGCCCGCGGAGCAGCGCGCCGCGCTCGTGCTGCGCGAGTTCGAGGGCCTCGCGTACGACGAGATCGCCGACGTCCTGCAGATCAGCCTCGCCGCGGTCAAGGGCCGCATCCACCGGGCGAGAGCCCAGATCGCGCTCGACCTGGCGGGGTTCCGATGAGCTCCGTCGCCCAGCCCCCGCCGACCACGCTCGAGTGCGGGCGCGACCTGCTCGCGCTGGTCGAGCAGGTCTCCGAGGGCCTCCCGCCGGCGGAGCCCGAGCACCAGGCGCGCTGCGGGTTCTGCCAGGAGGCCATCGCCCGGCTGAAGGCCGCGCTCGGGGCCCTGCGCGACCTCGCCGGCGAGGCCGTGCGGACGCCCCGCGGCCTCTCCGCGCGGGTCCTCGAGCAGCTGCGGCGCGAGCGCCACAGCGTCCTCATCGGCGCCGGCTCGGGTGGCCGCGACACGGTCTCCGAGGTCATCGTGTCGCAGATCGCCCGCCGCGCCGTCCTGGCGGTCGAGGCCGTCCACCACGCGTCCGTCGTCTCCGAGAGCCGGCAGGACGGGGGCGTCGACCTCGACGTGCGGGTCACCGCCCGGCTCGGCCCGTCGCTCCCCGACCTCGTCGAGGAGCTGCGGGAGGAGGTGTCCGCGCACGTGCACGCGCTCGCCGGCGTGCGGGTGACGCGGATCGACGTGACGGTCGACGACGTCGCGATCGACCCGGACGACTGACGGCGGCGCCCTGCGGCCGGCCCGGGGCGACCGCCCGCGGGCCGATCACACGGAGCCCGGTCGCGGGGGGGGGGCC
>WLOB01000288.1 GCA_009699505.1 Actinomycetota bacterium
CCCGGCCGTCGTCCCGCGCGCGGCGGCCAGGAGCGCCGCCATGCCGTCGAGCTCGAAGACCGCGGCGACGTCCACGGCCGACCGGGTGCCGGCGTCCGGGTCGGCGCCGGCGCCCAGGAGCGCGGTGACCGACTCGTGCGACCGGCGGAACACGGCCGCGCCCAGGGCGGTCTGTCCCCGGTCGTTCACGCGTCCGTGGTCGGCCCCGCGACGCAGGAGCATCCGGACCGTCGCCGGGTGGTCGTGGTACGCGGCGAGGATCAGCAGGGAGTCCCCGGCCCCCGAGGTGAGGTTGACGGGGACCCCGCGGGCCACCGCGTCCTCGAGCTCCTCCGTGCGGCCCTCGCGGGCCAGGTCGAGCACGCCCCGGAGGAACGCGAGCTCGTCGTCCGTCAGGTCGTCGGGCATCGTCCGATCGTACGCGCGCCGGAGCACGACGCGGTCGTTCGGGCAGTGGGGAGCCATGACCGTCGCCGTGCGCACCGTCGTCGTCACCGGGGCCTCCGCCGGACTGGGCCGGGCGGTGGCGCGGCGCCTGGCGGCCGACGGGCACCGCCTGGGCCTGCTCGCCCGGGGTCGGGCGGGTCTCGAGGCCGCCGCGCAGGAGGTCCGCGAGGCCGGCGGCACCGCGCTCGTGCTCCCCTGCGACGTGGCGGACGCCGACGCCGTGGAGGCGGCCGCCGACCGCGTCGAGCGCGAGCTCGGGCCGATCGACGTGTGGATCAACGCGGCGATGACGACGGTCCAGGGCGGCGTGCTCGACGTCACCGCGGAGGAGCTGCGCCGCAGCACCGAGGTCACGTACCTCGGATCCGCGCACGGGGTCGTCTCCGCGCTGCGCCGGATGGTGCCGCGCGACCGCGGCCACGTCGTCCAGATCGGCTCGGCCCTCGGCGTCCGCGGCGCGCCGCTGCAGGGCGCCTACTCGGGGGCCAAGCACGCGATCCGCGGCTTCTGCGACGCGGCGTCGGCGGACCTGCGCGCGGACGGCAGCCGGGTGCGGATCACGATCCTGTCGCCCCCGGCGATGAACACGACCCACTTCACCTGGGTCCGCGCCCACACCCGCGGCGCGCCGCGCCCGGTCCCCCCGGTCGTGCAGCCCGCCGCCGTGGCGGAGCAGGTCGCGTGGGTCCTCGAGCACCCGCGGCGCTCGCGGGTCGCGGTCGACGCCGCCACGGCGGTCTCGCTGACCGTGGGCCGCACGGACACGCCCGTCGTGGGGCGCGTCGTCGGCGCCGTCATCAGGCGGGGCCTGCAGACCCGCGCGGCGCTGCGTCCCCGGCCCGACGCGCTCTTCGCCCCGCTCGACGACGACGAGGACCACGGCGTCGAGGGCCCCTTCGGCCGGGAGTCGCGCTCCCGGATCGTCGAGGCCCCGATCGTCCGCCGCCCCGTGCTGAGCGGCGCGGTGGCGCTGGCGACGGCCGGTGCGGCGCTCGCGGTGCGCCGGGGCCGCGGCTGAGGCGACCGGGGCACGGCCGGGCGTGCCGGGCGACGGGGCCGGGAGGAACGGGGCCGGGGGCCGGGGGCCGGGGGCCGGGGCCGAGGACCGGGGCCGAGGACCGGGGCCGAGGACCGGGGCCGGGGACCGGGGCCGAAGGGCCAACGCCGGAGGGCGGGGCCGGGAGGACGAGGCCGGGCTCCCCGCGACGCACCCCACAACGCCGAACGCCCCCGGACGGATCCGGAGGCGCTCGACGGCGTGTGTGTGGTGGTGGCAGGCCGTCCCGGGCCTGCAACCGTGTTGTCCCGTCCTGGCCCCCAGGAGAGGCCGGACTCCTCCACCGTAGCGCGCCGCCGCCTCCGGCGTCCAGAGGTTGGACCAGATGTCGACCGCCGACCGCTCCGGGGGGGGGCACCCCGGGGCCGGACGCCCGGTCAGCCGGCGGGCGTCGCCCCCGCGGTGCGCGTGTTGTCGATCGGCGCGAGGATCCGCTCGAGCTGCGGGCGCAGCCGCTCGTGCTGGCGCGGCAGGCGCAGCGCCTCGCCCAGGTGGCGCGGGTCCTCGTCCACCGCGAAGCCGGGGGACGTCGTGGCGATCTCGAAGAGGATCCCCTGCGGCTGCTGGAAGTAGATCGCGTCGAAGTAGTCGCGGTCGATGACCGGCGTCACCCGCATCCCGGCGCGCGCGGCGCGCTCCTGCCACGCCACGTGGTCCGCGTCCCGGGCGTGCCAGGCGATGTGGTGGACGGTCCCGGCGCCCTGCCGGCCCCGGGCCGTCGCGACGTCGTAGGCCCAGCGGAACCGCTGGTCGCCGCCCTCGACGAGGTAGGCCCCCTCGCCCGTCTCGGTGAACCCGAGGGTCTCCGTGAGCAGCGCGCGGTCGGCGTCGAGCGCCCGGCCGGCGTAGGCGCGGGCGCCGCGCATGCCGAGCAGGGCGTGCTCCACCGGGACGTCCGGGTGCTCGGCGCGCAGCTCCGGGCCGTCGGCGTCGACGACGAGCTCGAGCCGCAGGCCGTCGTGGTCGCGGAACGCCAGGCCGTCCGGCGTGCGCTCCGTCGCGTGGCCGGCGGCGCCGAGGCGCGCCTCCCAGAACTCGAGCGCCGCGGGCGCGCGGACCCCGAGCTGGAGGGTGTGGACCATCCCGGCGCCGGCCGTCCCCGGCTGCGCGCCGGCGAACTCGAACCAGGTGAGGATCGACCCGGGCGAGCCCTGCTCGTCGCCGAAGTACAGGTGGTAGGCCTCGGGCGCGTCGAAGTTGACCGTCTTCTTCACGAGCCGCAGACCCAGCAGGTCGGCGTAGAAGTCGACGGTCGCCCGGGCGTCCCCGGTGATCATCGTGATGTGGTGCAGGCCTTCGAGCTTCATGGCGGTCGCCGTCCTCGGGGGTGGTGGTCCGATGACCATACGCCCAAATGGTTGCGCATGCAACTACATGCGTCGGTGGTCGCCCAGGACCGCCGGGACCGCCCGGCCGGACGACCCTCACGCGGCCAGCAGCCGACCGGCCGTGGCGGTGCCGGCCACCCCGCTCTGCTCGAGCCCGCGGTCGGCCTGGAAGCGGCGCACGGCCTCGGCCGTCGGCGGGTTCCACGTGCCGGTGGCGGCGAACGCGGGCAGGAGTCCCAGCTCGACGAGCCGCGACTGGGCGGCGCGCGCGTCGATGGCCGGCACGGCGTCGACCCTGGAGGCGGCGCCGGGCAGCAGGGCGAGGGCGAGGAGCCCCGGCGCCGGACGGCGGCGCGGGCGGAGCAGGTGGGCGGGGTGGGCGATGGTGCTCATGTCCCGAGGGATCCTCGGGACGCGTGCGGACGGCGTGCAAGCGAACGTGCGTTCGTGTCCCGCGGGGGCGCCGGAGCGTCCTCCGCCGGGGCCGGCCGGGGCCGCTCAGCCCCCGAGGCGCGCGGTCACCACGGACCCTCGACGACCTCGGGCGCGAGCTCGTCCGGCAGCTCGTCCGTGGTGGCGAAGTGGGCGACGTAGCCGCGCACGCCGCCCCCGGGCGCCGGGATCGGGGCGACGTGGGCCCGGACGCCCAGGCCGGCCGGCGCCGCCACGCGGGGAGCGAGGTCCACGGCGTAGCGCTCGCGGTCGCCGCGCTCCACCTCGAGGCGCAGCTCGGCCTCCCGGGCGGCGTCGGCGGGCTCGAGGAGGTCGGCCAGGGCGTGGCCGCGCAGCTCGGCGGGGCTCCGGGCGAGCAGCCGGTGCAGCGCGGGGTTGCCGCGCAGCCAGGTGCCGTCCGGGGCCAGCAGCGCCTGCCCGACCGGCGCCTCGCGGAACGCCACCTCGAACGCGCCCGTCACGTCGCGCAGCAGCTCGCGGTCGTGCTGCCGGCCGGTGACGTCCGAGACCGTGGCCCGGCAGCCGATGACGCGGCCGTCGCGCTCCACCCGGCGCAGGACGACCTCGTGAGCCCGGTCCCCGGCGGTCGTCGACCAGACCTGCGGGTCCTCGGCGCCGCGGAGGACCGCGGAGACGCGGTCGGCCAGCCCGCGGTGCAGGTGCGGCGGCGCGACGTCGTTCAGCGAGGCGCCGGGCCGGGCCGGCGCGCCGTCGGTCCACGGTGGCCGCAGCCCGCCGTGGACGGCGCGCAGGACGAGCTCGTGGTCCACCAGCAGGACGAGGAGGGTGGGGTCGGCGTCGAGCGCGCCGGCGAGGACCGCCGGGTCGCCCAGGCGCAGCGCGGCCCCGAGCGGCACCGGCCGGTCGGGCTCCTCGGGGACCACGACGTCGTCCGTCCCCGCGTCGTCCACGGGCTCGGCGCCGCCGGGCTCGTCCCCCCAGCGCCCGGTGAACGGCACGAGCCCCTCGTCCGCCCCGGCGTGCGCGTGCGCCACGGGCGGCGCGGCCAGGAGCACGCGGAAGACGTCGCCGTCGCGCGAGCACGACACGAGGTCGCGGCCGAAGAGCGTCCGCAGGTCCCCCGCCAGCGCGACGGGTCGCCCCAGCCGCACCTCGAACGTGGCCTCTCCGCCGTCGAGCTCCCGCAGCTCGACGCCGCTCGTCCCGGCGATCCGCCACAGCAGGAGGTCGAGCTCCGCCGCCTGCTCCGCGGTGTGGACGGGGCCGATGGCGACGGGCACGGTCCCCGAGCTCAGCGCGGAGATCAGGCCGGGGACGTCCGGCGGACGCGGCGTCATGGTGCGACGACGGTCCGCGGTCCCCGTCGTCCTCCGTGTGGCTCCGCGCGCATCGGCCCAACATACGACGACCGTGCGCCGCCGCGGGAGCACGATCCCCCCGATCGGGGAGCCGCCCGGTACGTTCGTGCCCAGTCCCGGGCGTCGGGGCGCCGGACGGCCCGCGACGCGGTGCCGGGGCGCCGCGGACCCGGTCCGCCCACGTCACCACGACAGGACCCCAGTGATGAAGTCAGTGATCGTCGGAACCGACGGCTCCGAGACCGCGAACCAGGCCGTGAGGGCGGCGGCCACGCTGGCGGCCGCCAACGGCGCGCGACTCACGATCGTGTCAGCGTTCGTGCCCGTCCCGCGCAGCCGGGTCCGGGCCGAGGCGCGTCAGGCCCCGTCCGACGTGGCGTTCTCCGTCAACCCGCGCGAGGACGTCGAGGACACCCTGAAGCAGGCCGTCGCCGCCGCGAAGCGCGTCGGGGTGGAGAACGTCCGCACCGCCTCCCGCGAGGGCGACCCGGCCGACGCGATCATCAGCGTCGCGGAGGAGCTGCACGCCGACCTCGTCGTCATCGGCAACCGCGGCATGAGCGACCCGGGGGCCAAGCGGTTCCTGCTGAGCTCCGTCCCGGACAAGATCAGCCACCACGCGCCCTGCTCCGTGCTGATCGTCCGCACGACCTAGGGCCGGGGCGGCCGCGCGGGCCGGTCAGGCCGAGGCGGCCGCGCGGGCCAGCGACTCGAGCAGGCGGTCGACGGCGATCACGCCGATCGGCCGGCCGAGCTCGTCGCAGCAGACCACCGGCAGCAGCCGCTCGGCCGCCGGCCGGCCCGTGGCGCGCAGCGCGACCGCGGCGACCTCCTCGCCGGGCATCACGCACATGGGCCGCGCCCGGGTCGCGACGGGGGCGCCGTCGATCTCGAGGCCGACGGGCACGCCGTGCTCGTCGACCAGGACGACCGGCGCCTCCGCGGCCACGGGCGCGACGCCGCGCGGGTGCGGCGTGCCGACGAGGGGGTCCCCCGGGACGCTGCGCCGGGTCCGGACGACGGCGTCCTCGACGAGCGAGGAGACGACGCGCGCGCCGCCCCGGCCGGGCCGGCCGTCGCGCAGCACGCCCGCGATGTCGGCGGGGAGCGTCGCCATCGTGGGTGCGGGCCGACCGAGCAGGTAGCCCTGGCCGAGCGGCACGCCGAGACCCAGCAGGGAGCGCAGCTCGCCGGGGCGCTCGATGCCCTCGGCCACGAGCCAGCCGTCGAGCTCCCCC
>WLOB01000289.1 GCA_009699505.1 Actinomycetota bacterium
CACCGTGCAACGTCTCCCCGCCACCCTCGCCGCGTTCGCCCTGCTGATCGGCGGCGTCGCCGTCGCCGAGTCGGCGGTCGACCCGTCCCCCTCCGAGGCGGCGAAGCGCCGGGCCCTGTGCCCGACGGCGAAGCAGCCGCGTGCCGTGTTCGCGACCTGTCGCTCCGGCACTGCGGGCAACGACGCGCTGGGCGGCACGAACGGGCGCGACCGCCTCAGCGGCCGCGCGGGCAACGACGCGATCGTCGGCGCGGGCGGCAACGACGACCTCACGGGCGGCTCCGGCGTGGACGCGTTCTCCGCCGGGGACGGCGACGACGTGATCGACGCCTACGACCGCACCGCGGACCGCGCCATCATCTGCGGCGGCGGAACGCGCGACCTCGTCTACGCGGACCGGGCCGACCGCAAGGCCATCGACCCGTCCTGCGAGCGCGTCGCCTACCGTGCCCGCCCCCGCTGACGCCGCCGCCGGCCGGCCGGTCGTCCTGCTCGTCGACGACGACGCGACGATCCGCCGCACCCTCGGCGTGGGGCTCGAGCTCGAGGGCTTCGCCGTCGTCCCGGCGTCCGGCGGGCGGGCGGCGCTCGAGGCCGTCTCGCGCGTTCGACCAGCCGCCGTGCTGCTCGACCTGACGATGCCCGACCTCGACGGCATCGAGGTCCTCAAGCGCCTGCGCGCGGGCGGCGAGGAGGTCCCCGTCTGCGTGCTCTCCGCCCGCGACGAGGTCGACGACCGCGTCTCGGGCCTGCAGGCCGGGGCCGACGACTACGTCGTCAAGCCCTTCGCGCTCGAGGAGGTCGTGGCCCGGCTCAACGCCCTGCTGCGCCGCCGGCCGCCGGACGAGGACCAGCGGCTCGTCGTCGAGGACCTCGAGCTGTGCCCGTCGACCCTCGCGGCGTCCCGCGGTGGCCGCGATCTCGAGCTGACGCGGCGCGAGTTCGAGCTGCTGCACCTGTTCCTGCGCCACCCGGGCGAGATCCTCGACCGGCGGACGCTGCACGAGGACGTCTGGGGCTACACGTTCGACCCCGGCACGAACGTCGCCGACGTCTTCGTCGGCTATCTCCGGCGCAAGCTCGAGTCGGCCGGCGAGCCCCGCGTGATCCACACGGTCCGCGGCGTCGGCTTCGTGCTGCGACCCTGAGGGCGTGCTCCTCCACCGACTGCGCGCCCTGCTGGGCGACCTCCGGCCGGAGAGCCTGCGCAGCCGGCTGACGCTGGGGATCGTCGCCGTGCTGGCCGTCGTCCTGGTTCTCGGCGGCGCGTACGTGGCCCGCGAGGCCAACCGCACGGAGCGCCAGGCCGTGGACGACCGGCTCGAGCGCACGGCGGAGCTGCTCGACAAGATCGCGGAGGACCTCGCCAACGGCGGAGAACCGGACGCGACCGAGGCCGAGCGGCGCCGGGGGCGCCAGGAGGACCTCCGGCTCAGCCGCGTCCTGCGCGCGACCCGCAGCAGCCTCGTCATCTCGGTCTTCGACGCGCCGGTCTACCAGCAGGGCGTCCGCATCCCGACCCTCGCCCCGACGCCGCTGGGGTTCACGACCCGCGAGGTCGGCGGCCGACGCCTACGGATCTTCACGAAGATCGTCGCCGAGGACGGCATCGGCGGCGTCACGCGCCTGCAGGCCACGACCGACCTGGTCCAGGCCGACTCGCGCCAGGCCTCGCTGCGGCGGCGCCTGCTGATCGTCGGCGCGGTGATGCTCGTCCTCGCCGCGCTCGCGACCGCCGCGGCCGCCGGCTACGTGCTCCGGCCGCTGCGCCGCCTGCGCGACGAGGCGCGCGGCATCGAGGGCGAGGCGGACCTCGACACCCGCCTGCCGACCGCCGGCCCCCGCGAGATCAGCGCGCTCGCCGGGTCGTTCAACGCGATGCTCCGCCGGCTGCAGCGCTCCGCCGAGGACCGCAACCAGGCGCTCGACGCGACCCGGCGCTTCGCCGCGGACGTCGGCCACGAGATCCGCACCCCGCTGACCAGCGTGCAGGCGGCGCTCTCGACGATCGACCGCCACCCGGACGCCCCGGCCGACACGCGGGCGATGATCGTCGAGGACGCGCTGAGCGAGAACCGGCGTCTCGTCCTGCTGCTCGACGGCCTGCAGGCGCTGGCCCGCGGCGACGCCAACCCGGTGGAGCAGGCCGACGTCGACCTGGCGTCCGTCGTCGCGGAGGCCGTGACCGCCGCGCAGCAGGGCCACCCCGGCACGACGTTCGAGTCGCACCTCCCCGACGACGCCGTGGTCGTCCGCGGCTGGGAGCCGGGCCTGCGGTCCCTCGTCGACAACCTGCTGCGCAACGCGGCCCGTCACGGGCGGACGGACGGACGCGTCGTCGTGGGCCTGCAGCCCGGGTCGACGGTGGAGGGCCCGTGCCTCGTGGTCGAGGACGACGGCGAGGGGATCGCCCCCGAGGTGCGCGAGCGCGTCTTCGAGCCGTTCTTCCGCGCGGTCGGCACGGCGGCGCCCGGCTCGGGCCTCGGTCTGGCGATCGTCGCCCAGCAGGCCCGTCAGCACGACGCGATCGTCGCGATCGAGGACGCGTCGATCGGCGGCGCCCGGTTCGTCGTGCGGTTCCCGCGGTCGGCCTGACTCAGGCGCGGTCGCCGCGGATCGGGAAGCCGTCCTCGTCCTCGGCCCAGTCGAACTCCTCGTCCGCGCCGGCCTCGCGGCGGCGCAGCCAGAGGACCGCGCCCCCGACCACGAGGATCGGCGGGGCCGCGAACGCGAGCGCGAGCGGGCCGCTGAGGTGGTGGGCGAGGACGAGCAGGGTGCCGAGGAGCGAGGTCATGCGAGGGGCCTTCCGGGTCCGCGCGGGGTGAGACGGTCGTGCACGGCGTCGGCCAGGCGGCCGAGCAGCCCGGGCGCCACGGCGCCCGCGGGGACGGGCCGGCCGGCGCGCCCGACGTGGGCGGCGGTGCGGCCGGTGGCGTAGGCGAGGACGAGCACCATGCCGAGGACGAGGATGATCGCCGGGGTCCAGAGCCAGCCCGGGACGTCGTCCTTGCGCTCGATCTGCAGGACGCGCTGGTCGAAGACCATCTGCCGGGTCACCTCGGGCCGCAGCGGCATGCCGGCGAAGTCGATCGCCGGGTCCGGGCGCATGAACACCGGGGCGGCGAGCATCGTGCGGCCGGCGTGGACCCGGACCATCGACTTCCAGTTGCCCGTCACCGGGATCCGGGCGTCCGTCGTCCACGAGCCGTCCGGCTGCTCCGTGAGGGGATCGACGAACGAGCCCCTGCCCTGCCAGCCCATCGCCTGCACCCAGTGGGCGCCGTCGGTGACGCTCGGCGGGTCGAACCGGACGCTGATGCGGCCCGTCGGCTGGTCACCGCCGTAGCCGGGTGCCGGGGTCGTGCGCACGTCGCTCATCGAGATCGTCGCCCGGACGTCGTCCGGGGTCTGCACGGCCAGGGCGTTCACGCCGAGGCCGACGACCGCGATCGTGGCGAGCGTCGCGGCCACGCGCGGGCCGCGGCCCGGGGCGAGCGTGCCCATGAGCGACGCGGTGAAGACGGCGCCCAGGACGCCGCCCGCCACGCCGGCGACGACGGAGGCCGGCAGGCCCTCGGGCAGCAGGTTCGTCGTCCACGGGATCGGCATCGCGATCTGCGACCAGGCGTACTCCGCGGCGAAGCCGACGGTGCCGGCGAGCAGGCCGGCCAGCGCGCCGAAGCGGACCGGCGAGGAGACGGTGCCGCGGCCGGCGAGCAGCTCGACCGCGACGGCCTGGGCGAGGAAGAGCGGCAGCGACGGCATGGACTGGCCGAGCGGGCCGCCGACGAGCAGGCTGAGGACGCCGAGGGACGGCAGGTAGATGGCCCAGGCGGCCAGCGCGGCGCCGCGGCCGCCCCAGATCCGGGCGACGACGAACGCCTGCGCGGAGGCGAAGGCCAGGAGCATCGGATGCCAGACCATCCGGTACTGCGGCACGCCCCAGTCGAACTCGCCGAGCAGGACGGCCCAGCCCAGCAGGAGCACGGCGCCGAAGGCGACCGGCAGCGGGCGCATGGCGACGCCGCCGCGGTGCAGGAGGTCGCGGCCGGCGACGCGGGCACCCTCGACGAGCAGGACGAGCGCCGCGATCACGCCGAGCACGGCGCAGGCGATCATCATCACGTGGGTCGGGCCCCACAGCGACACGTCCTGGCCGAAGATCCGGTGCCAGAGGTCGTCGAGCGGGAAGCCCATGAACGCCAGCCCGGACGAGACGAGCATGAGCGCGGCGGACACCGGGACGGGCCAGAGGCCCCTGATGCGCAGGGCGGCGCGGGAGGCGCGCTCCTCCCGCTTCGGCGCCATGCCGACGGCGAGGAGCCCCGACTGGAAGAGGCCGAGGAGGCCGATCAGGATCGGGTAGTGCGCGGCGGTGCCCAGCGGCCCCTCGTCGCGGCCCTCGTCGATGTGCAGGGCGACGTCCCAGGTGACGCCGAAGAGGGCGAGGGCGCCGAAGGCGACGCCGGCGACCGCCGGGACGCCCGCCCACGCCGGGATGCCCATGACGGACTCCGACGCGCGGCCGAGGGCGCGCAGCGGCCGGGCGTAGCCGGCGCGGTACCGGGCGATCGCCCCGAGCATCAGGAGCGTCACGGCGGTGGTCAGGACCGCGACGATCGCGATCTGCTCGAGCGGCGCGCCGTTCGGCGAGGCCGTGGATGGTGCGGTGGCGGCGAGGAGGTGGAGCATGGGTCTGTGCGTGCGGGTCCGCGGGCCGGTCGTACCGGATGGCTACGGTACCGTTTCTACGGTTCCGTAGGCGGTTGGTTACCCCCCATCCGTGCAAGACTCACGTGCGTGTCCTCACGGTCGAAATCGCCCCGCCGCCGACCGGCGCCGCGGCTGCCGCCCGAACAGCGCCGCGAGCAGCTCCTGGACACGACCCTCGAGCTCGTCACGGACGCCCGCTCGTTCGACGACGTCTCCATGGAGTCCGTCGCCCGCGCGGCCGGCGTGACGAAGCCCGTCGTCTACGACTTCTTCGCGAACCGCGGCGAGCTGCTCGCCGGGCTCATCGAGCGCGAGGAGCAGCGCACCCTCGTCGAGCTCGCCTCCGCGATCCCGGCCCCGCCCTGGCTGGACCAGGACCCCGACGACGTCCTGAAGCAGGCGATCGAGACCTTCCTCGACGCCGTGCAGAAGAACCCGCGCCGCTGGATCCTCATCCTCCACCCCGTCGAGGGCACGCCGGAGGAGATCCGCGCGAAGGTCGAGCACATCCGCGAGGGCATCGTCCGGCTGGCGACCGACCTGCTCGGCGTGGGCCTCGCGGTCCGCCAGAGCTCGACCGACATCGACCTGGACCTCGTCTCGCGCATGCTCGTCGGCAACGCGGAGGAGGGCGCGCGGCTCATGCTCCAGCGCCCGGACGACTACCCCCGCGAGCGCCTGCTGGGCTTCGTCGACTGGATGACGTCGATCATCCCGCGCGCCGCGCCGTACCCCGTGTCGCTGCAGCGGACGCTGTCGGAGCTCGACGCGGACGACCCGATCCGCCTCCTCATCGCCGAGCGCGCCGGCCGCATGGCCGCCGGCGGCGGCCTGCTCTAGGAGCCCGTCAAAGAAGTTGGTGCGGTCCCGGGTTCAGGTGAGTCGGGCCAGGCACCAACGGATCGTGGCCAGGCACGCGACGATCGCGGCCCGGTCGTCGATCGGGGTGGTGGTGGCCCGCCGGGCCACCACCTGGCCGGCCTGGTTCCGCTGAAGGACCTGATCCGCCGCGCCGCGTCGGCTGGTCAGTCGTTTGAGGTTGATCGCGGTCGCTGCGAG
>WLOB01000029.1 GCA_009699505.1 Actinomycetota bacterium
GGCCGTCGTCAGGCCGGGGAGGACGCAGACGAACTCGTCCCCGCCGACGCGCACGATCAGGTCGTACGGGCGCAGGCGCTCACGGACCGTCCCGACGACCCGTCGCAGCAGCGCGTCGCCGGCGGCGTGGCCGCGCTCGTCGTTGACGACCTTCAGCCCCACCACGTCGAGGTAGACCACCACCAGGGGTTGCGTGCCACGCCGTGCGCGGTCCATCTCGCGGGCCAGGTCGTCGAGCCCGGCGGACCGGGTCCGGGCCCCGGTGAGGGGATCGGTCTCGGCGTGCAGGAGCCGGGCGGCGAACGCGCTGCGGTCGGCGGCGGCCAGGACACGGTCCGACGCGGCATGCTCGCGGTCCAGGGCGGCGTGCTCGCGGTCCTGGAGCGCCCCGGGCCCGCCCGGGCCGTGCTCCGCTCGCCCGGTTCCGCCCCTCGGCAGGCCGGACGCCCGGCCGCCCCGGTGCTCCCGGATCGACGCGGCCTCGTCGCGGGCCGTCGCCACGAGGTCCTCGGCGGTCGCCACGACGTCGCGTCGATCCGCGGCGCGCATGAGCTCACGGACCCCGGAGGTCGCGCGGTCCTCCGCGTCCGCCGGGGGCGCCCCGGGACTCCCGCGGACGTCGTCCCGACGGTGCAGGGCCCCGACGGGCAGCCGGACGGCGACGCTCGTCCCCGTCGGCACGGCCGGCCGGATCTCGACCTCGCCCCCGAGTCGCTCGACGAGACGCGCGAGCCGGCCGAGACCGATGTGCCCGGCCGCCCGCGCGGTCTCCGCCTTGACGGTGTCGAAGCCGATCCCGTCGTCGACGACGCGCAGCCGCAGGTCGTCGCCGACGAGGCTGATCGACACGGCGACCATCGTGGCGACGGCGTGCCGTGCGACGTTGGCGGTCAGCTCGCGCACGGTCTCGCGGACGACCGCGTCGTTGTAGACGTCCGTGGCGGGGTCGATGTCGACGGCGATCTCGAGCCGTCCCCTGATGCGCAGCGCGGCGACGACGCGGTCGACGGCCTCCCCCAGGGGGAGCTCCTCCAGCGTCGGCTCGTGCATCGCCCCGGTGAGGACGCGGAGCTCCTCCGTCATGCGGCGCAGGCCGTCGTGGAGCCGGTGCACCGCCTCGGCGTCGCCGGCGAGGACGTCGACGCAGTCCTGGCGGAGCCCCAGGAGCTCCTGCAACGCCCCGTCGTGCAGCGCGTCGGCCAGGCGCGTCCGCTCGCGGAGCACGACCGCCCAGGTCAGGTCGTCGTCCCGCAGCTCGCTCAACGTCGCCATCTGGCACCTCTCACGACGGGCACGCGACCCGCCCTCGAGGCCGAACCGCTCCGCGGCGCGACCACCCTCGTCCCTCGGGAGCCGCCCACAGGGGGTGCGGCGCACGCTCCGTCCCTCCGACCCTAGCCCTCCGGGGCTCGAATGCAAGGGCGCGGATCCGTTCGGCGGTTCCGGCTCCCGAGCCCACCGCACAGGTCCCGCGCGACTCAGTAGTGGACCGCAGCCCCGAGCGGAGTCCTTCCCCATGCGGGGCCGTCGGGCCCGACCTACGCTCGAGCGATGACGACGACGCCCCTGACCTCCCTCTCCGACCGCGCCAAGCAGGTCGAGGACGCCGCCAACGGCGCGGCGGTCCGCACCCGTGACGAGCTCGCCGAGCAGGTGACCCGCGCCCGCGACACGGCCCGCCACGGCGCGTCCGGACTGCAGGCAGGCGCCGCCGTCGTCCGCGACGACGTCTCGGCGTGGTGGGGCGACCTCCACCGGAGCTGGAGCGTCAACGTCGCGCGCATCCGCAGGACGGAGGACCACGCCAGGGCCGACCACGACGCCCAGCGCGCGGAGGCCCGCGCCGACCGCGCCGACGCGGACGCGGACGCGGCCCTCGCCCTGGCCTACGCCGCGCTGGACGAAGCCGAATACGCCCTCCTGGACTCGTCGCTGGCCCGCATGGACGCCCGCGACGCCCGCCACGCCGTCTGAGGAGCCCGTTCCCCGGCGGTCCGGCGTCCGTCGGGCCGGTCCCTCCCGGTCGCGCCCGGGCGCCCCCGCCTCACCCGGGGCGGTCGGCGTCGCGCTGGGTGGCGCCGACCGTCCCCGAGTTCCGGTGATCGCGTTCCCGCAACCGTCCGGCCTTCCTCTTGAACTCGCGGATGGCCTCGTCGATCTCCGGACCCGCGGTCCCGCCGGCGTCCGTGTCGAGGTCGCGCAGACCCCGCAGGACCTCCAGGACCTGCGTGGTGCGCGTCCGTGCGTCGGTCGGCGGGGAGTCGTCGGCATCGGGGAGCGGGAGCACGCCTCCCGTTGTCGCACCCCGCGGGGTCGCCGTCCTCCGCGGGCCCCCGCGCCCGTCGTGCGGGGAACTACGTATCGGACGGTGGCCCCGGTCTCGGCGGCCGCAGGCGCCCCGGCACGGGGCGAGCCTCGTGGTCGACGCTCGACCTCACGGACGGGACGGAGCCCCGCATCCACCGAACACCCACCGCCTGGCGGGACGTTCCACGCAGTCGGTGCGCGGAGCGGCGCCGGGACCTCCGGCGTGGGCCCGATCCACGTGCTGCGGCCGCTCACCCAGCAGCGAGCGCGGACCCGGGGCCCGGTCAGACCCCGGTCCCCACGAGCGCCCCGATCCCGGAGGTGACCGTCATCGCGACGACGCCCCAGAGCACGACGCGCAGGGTCGCCGGACGCCCCGGCGCGCCCCCCAGGCGCGCGCCGGCGGTGCCGAGCGTCGCGAGGGCGAGCAACGTGACCGCGGCGACCGCGGCGGTGCGCGCGCCGCCGGTGAACAGAGCGGCCGCCAGCAGCGGCAGCGCGGCTCCCGACGCGAACGAGACCGCCGAGGACCACGCGGCCTGCAGCGGACGTGCGCGACGCCGCTCCTCCAGACCGAGCTCGTCGCGCACATGGGCGGCGAGGGCGTCTCGGTCGGTCAGGGACTGCGCCACCCGCAGCGCCAGGTCCGTCGGAAGCCCACGGCCCTCGTAGATCCCCGCGAGCTCGCGCAGCTCGCCCGCGGGGTCCGCGCGAAGCTCGCGCTGCTCGAGCCGGACGTCGGCGGCCTCCGTGTCGCGCTGCGAGCTGACGGAGACGTACTCCCCGGCGGCCATCGACAGGGCCCCGCCGACGAGACCCGCGACCCCGGCGGTCACCACCGCGCCGCTCGAGGCGCCGGCTCCCGCCACGCCGAGGACGAGACTCGAGGTCGAGACGATCCCGTCGTTGGCGCCGAGGACCGCCGCACGCAGCCAGCCGGCGCGATGGCCGAGGTGGCGCTCGACGAGGATCGCGGCGTCGGGCATCGAGGCGAGGCTACGCGCTCCCGCGCGAGCACCGCCGTCGCGCCCGGGTGCGCCTCACCCCGGCCGCAGCTGCACGTCGATGCCCGCGGTGCGGCGGTCCTCGCGCACCGGCAGGTGGACGAGGCCGCGGGCCTCCAGGTACGGCGAGAGGTAGTGGCCCGAGACCTTCGACGGCGGCCACCAGAGCGGGCGGTCGTCCGCCTCGCTGCGGCCCGTCTCGCCCGGGCCGCGACGGAGGAAGCGGTCTCCGTGACCCGTGAGCAGGCGGCCGCGGAGCTCGGGGACGTAGGGCATCGGCGAGACGTGGCCCCCGGCGTGCGAGGCGATGCAGGTGGCGACGGCATCCGCCTGCAGGCAGGCCAGGCCGCCCTGCTTCACGGGGTTCGTCGTGGCGTCCCCGGCCGCCCACACGCCGTCGACGCCGACGACGGAGCCGAAGCGGTCGACGGGCAGGAACCCCTGGGCGTCGCTCGGCAGCCCCGCGACGCGCGGGCCGTCGAGGATGGGGAGCGCCACGATCCGCTCGACGTGCAGATCCCGCCCGTCACCGAGGTCGACGTGGTTGTTGCGGGTCACGTCGGCGCGGACGCCGGCGTGCAGCGTGATCCCGGCGGCGACCAGCAGCTCGGCGACCGCCGCGCCGGCCTCCTCGCCGAAGGCCTCGAGCGGCACCCGCTCGGGCGTGACGAGGTGCAGCTGCACGTCGTGGACGTCCATCCCCCACACGTCCTGGGCGGTCATCAGGGCGAGCTCGTAGACCGGCAGCGTCCAGGTGCAGCCGACCGGGACGACGAACGCGACGCTCTGGGAGTAGCCCTCCTCGAGGTCGGCGAGCAGCCCGCCCACGGCGAGCAGGTCGGAGCCGAACGTCAGGCTGTGGCCGAACGCGGGGCGCGCGGTCGCGCCGACCGCGACGACGAGGACGTCGTAGGGCTCGTCGGCTCCCGTGGAGCAGCGGACGGTGCGCCGCTCGGCGTCGACGCCGGTGACCGCCGTGCGCCTGAACCGCCCGTCGTGCTCGCCCATGAAGCCGGCGAGGTCCAGCCGGTCCGCGTGGCCACGGGTGAACGGGCGTGCGACGTCGAGCGGTCGGAGCACGAACTCGGGCTCCGGGGCGATCATCGTCACCCGCACCCGTCCCGGAGCCAGGTCGTGGAGGGCGAGGACGAGCTCCAGGGCGGCGATTCCGCCTCCGACGACGACGACTGCGGGACGGTCGGAGGCTGCACGCGGATCCATGCGGCCATCCTCGGTCCCGGAGCCCGCGCCGCCATCCGGGACCGCCCCCCGGACCGGTGCGTGGTTCCTACGCGCGGCGCGGCCTGCCCGCCGTCACCGCAGCGGCAGCTCGAGGGTCACGACGGTGCCGCCCGCCGGGTCGGCCGCGACGATCGCCGCACCCCCGGCCAGCGTCGCGCGCTCCTGCATCCCGACGATGCCGTAGCCGCCGGCCGCATCGCCGGGGCGCGGTCCCCGCCCGTCGTCCGCGACGCGGAGCAGGAACCGCCCGGACGCCAGACGGACCTCGACGTCGACGGTGGTGGCCCGGGCATGCTTGACGACGTTGGTCAGCGCCTCCTGGGCGACGCGGTAGGCGACCGTCTCGAGCTCGACCCCGAGTCGCGCACGTCCGAGGTCGATGGCGACCCGCGCCCGCAGCGCCGTCCCCGCCGTGGTGCGCGCCACGAGGGTCCGCAGCGCCGGCTCGAGGCCCAGCTCGTCGAGGGCGGCCGGCCGCAGGTCGGCGATGATGGTGCGCAGCGCCGCGATCTCGTGCTCGACCTGGCCGACGGCAGCCTCCACGGCCGGTCTGCCCGCGCCGTCGGGAGCCCGTAGCGCGCCGGTGAGGAGCAGCTTGAGCGAGGCGAGGCCCTGGAGCGTCTCGTCGTGCAGCTCCCGCGCCCACCGGGTCCGTTCGGCCTCGGCCGCCGACATCGTGTCCTGCAGCCGCTGTCGCTCGACGAGACGCGCGGTCGCCACGGCCGTCGACGCGCTCGCGGCGAACGCCACGAGGGCCCGTTCGTTGTCCGCGCCGAACGTGGCGCTCGTCCCCTGCCGGTCGAACGCGACGAGCACGCCGAGCCCCCGGCCGCGGTGCGTCAGCGGCACGACGAGCGCGCTGCGGGCGCCGTCCATCCCGAACTCCGCGGGGTCGCTGCGGAGGGCGCGGGCATCGGGCACGCGGACGGGGCGCCCGGTCCTCAGCGCCTCGCCGGCGGCCGACCCGTGCAGCGGGATCGACGCCGTGTGCGGCACCTCCTCGTCCCCCGCCACGGCCGCGATGCGGAGCTGGTCGTCGTCCTGCAGCCAGATCAGCAGCCCGTGGGCGTCGACGAGCTCCCGCGCACGCCGGGCGATCAGGGTGAGGATCGGCGACAGCCCGGTGTCGGAGCCGATCGCCGTGGCGATCTCGATCGTGGTGCGCATCGTCCGGTCGACCTCGGCGCGGCCCCGGGCGGACTCCGCGAAGAGGCGGGCGTTGTCGATCGCGATCCCCGCCCACTGCGCGAGCGTCACCACGGAGTCGACGTCGTGGTCGTCGAAGTCGTCCGCCGTCCGCTTCTCCGCCAGGTAGAGGTTGCCCCACACCCGACCGTGCACCGTGATCGGCGCGCCGAGGAAGCTCCGCATCGGCGGATGGCCCGGCGGGAACCCATGGCTGCGCGGGTGCTGCGCGATGTCGTGGAGACGGATCGGGGTCGGCTCGTCGATCAGCAGGCCCAGGACGCCGAGACCACGGGGCAGGTGCCCGATGCCCCGACGCGTCTCGTCGTCGAGACCCAACGTGAGGAACTCGTCCAGGCCGGTCCGCTCCGCGTCGAGGACCCCGAGCGCCGCGTACCGCGCACCCGTGAGGTCGCGCCCCGCGACGAGCAGGCGGTCGAGCATCGTCGGCAGGTCGAGCTCGGCGGTCAGGGCGCGTCCGGCCGACAGCAGCCGCTCGAGGCGGGCGACGTGGCGCTCCGAGGCGTCGAGCGGAGCGGGCACGAGGACGCAGCCTAGACCTCGTCCGGAGTCGGCCCGCCCGGTGCGCGTAGGCTCGACGGATGAGCGTCGTGCGCATCGTCCTCGCGGACGACCACCAGGTGGTGCGCACCGGCCTCGCCCTGTTGCTCGGCGGCGAGGAGGGGATCGAGGTCGTGGCCCAGGCCGGGGACGTCGACGCCACGCTCCGCGCCGTCCTCGGCCACAAGCCCGACGTGCTGGTGCTCGACCTGAACATGCCCGGGACGCGCACGTCGCTCGAGGCGATCCCCCTCGTGCGCGATCGCTCCCCGCTCACGGCCACCGTCGTCCTGACGATGCAGGAGGACCCCGAGTACGCCCGGCGCTCGCTCCGTGCCGGGGCGATGGGGTACGTCCTCAAGGAGTCCGCCGACACGGAGCTCGTCGAGGCGGTGCGTCGCGCCGCGGACGGCCAGACCTACCTCAACCCGTCGCTCGGGGCCCGGCTCGTCTCGATGCCCGAGAAGGCCGACGGCCCGCCCGGCGACCTCTCGGGCCGCGAGGTCGAGGTGCTCCGGCTGCTGGCGCTCGGGCACACGAACGCCGAGGTGGGGGACCGGCTGTTCCTGTCGGTCCGGACGGTCGAGACCCACCGAGCGCACGTCCAGCAGAAGCTGTCGCTGAGCACCCGCGCGGAGCTCGTGCGGTACGCGCTCGACCACGGGCTCCTGGGCGACGGCTGACGGGGGCTGGTCCGGGCGAGCGTCGAGGAGAGCGCCAGGGACGTCGTCGAGGTCACGTCCCGACCGTACGGGCCGCCGGTGACTCCGCCGTCCGCGGATCGCCGCGGGTCTGCGAGGCGGACGACCGAGCCCGGGAGTCCGAGGGCTCCCGCGGCCGACTACCCGGCGACGTGCGGCGACCACCGGATGACGCAGGTGCCCGCAGCCTGGAGCATCGACCTCTCGGCACTCGCCGGGACACCGTCGAGGAGCACGTCATGCACGCCGCAGCCACGCCCCGCCCTGTCGAACCGCCTGCCGCGGCGGTCGTCGTTCCCGGTCCGGCGCACCGGGCGACCGGTCCGGACGGGCCGGGGTCGCCAACCGGGACCGCGGACGCCGGGGGCCCGTCGCTGGGCATGCGCGGCCTCTCGACCACCGACGCGCGCCTGCGACTGGCCGTCCACGGGGCGAACCTCCGCGACGGTCCGACGGCCGCTGACGTCGACGTCGTCCGGGACGGGCGGCGGTCGACGATCGCCGCCGCGGGTCTCGTGCCCGGCGACCTCCTGCTCGTCGGCGCGGGGGACGTCCTCCCGGCCGACGGGCGGTTGATCGCCGGGGCCGTGGTCTGCGACCTGACGGCCGTGACCGCCGACGGGCGACCCGTCGCGAGGACCGCGGGGGCCCCGTCCCGGCCCGGGGGCACGACCCTGCAGCCCGACCTCGTGTTCGAGGGCACCCGGGCCCTGTCCGGACGGGGCCTCGTGCTCGTGCGCCACACCGGGCGCCGCACCCTTCGCGGTACCGGTCCGGCCCCGTCGCCGACCGGACCCGGACGTGGGCGACCGTTCCGCAACCCGTGGCGAGCCACGACGTGACGTGCGCGCTCGCGTCGTCGATCCGGGACCCGGCGCGGGACGAGCGCGGCACCGGCCGGAGGCGGCGGTCGTCCTCGAGAGGCCGGGGCCCCGCGCGCCGGCAGCGCGCAGGGGTGGAACCCGCGCCGCACGGGACGCACCGGGCACGCCGACCCACGGCCCTCCTCCGTACTGCCCCGCAGTCCGGAGGGGACCCTGTCCCGTTGTGCGTCCGCCTCCGCCGCCTACGCTCGATCCATGACGTCGAACCTGCCTCGGACCACCGTCTCCCACGGGACCAGCAGCGTCGAGGTGGCGGGCGCCGACCGCCGGGACGCAGACCCCTCGCACGCACGACCGGACGCCGATCGCGCTGGCGCCTGAAGAGGTCGGCCCCGTGCCCCAGGCAGCCGTCCTCGTCGTCTACACCACCACCCACGGACACACGCGCCACATCGCCGAGCACGTCGTCGCGGCCGCGACGGCCGAGGGTCACCGGGCCCGGGGGGTCGCCACCCACGAGGCGGACGCCGCCGATCCTGCCCGTGCCGACGCGCTCGTCGTCGTGGTGCCCGTCCACCACGGGCAGCACGACGGCGAGACGATGGCGTGGCTGTCGCGCGAACGGGCGCTCGTGGACCGCATCCCCTCGCTCGTGCTGTCCGTCTCGATCGCGGGCGCCGGGACGGACGACGCCTCCCGGGCGGAGGCGCGGACCCTCCTGGCGGAGCTCGTCCTGCGGTCGAACGTCACGCCGTCCATCTCGGCGAGCATCGGCGGTGCCGTGGACCACGACGGCATCCCGCTCTTCGCCCGTGCCGGACGACGCGACGAGGCGGAGCGTCACGGCCTGCCGGCCGACGCGGAGCACGACACCGTCCTCACCGACTGGGGCGCCCTGGACGTCCTGGAGCACCGCTTCCTCGATCTGCTGCGCGGATCGACGGGCGGCGGGCCGGCGGGCTCCCGGACCGTGCCCTCGCCGGCCCCGCTCCCCGCGACGGCCCACCCCACGGCGGGCCTCGGGACGCGACACGCCTCCGGTCGATCCCGCGCGGCACCGGGCACCGGGCCCGGTGCGACGTCGCCGTTCCCCGAGCTCAGCGAGGGCGTCGTCCGCATCACCTGCCGCCCCCTGACCGACCCGGCGCGACTCCGCGAGCTCGTGGCGGGTGTCACGTCGATCCCGGGCGTCGGCGCGGTGGCACTCGACTCCGTGGCCGGCGACCACGCGATCCTCCGGCTCGACCTGGAGCGCCCGGTCGCCCTCGGGGCCGAGCTCGTCACGCACCTCGCCCGGCAGATCTCGGCCTGCCGGACCCGCGACGGCCTGCTCGAGGTCGAGCTGCTCCCGCACCCGGCCGCCTCGCCACCGCGCACCACCGGACCCGTCACCGCGGTCACCGACCCGCGGGCCTGAGCCGTCGTCCATCGCATCACCGTCGGCTTCGGCGGCACCCCGGGGCCCGCATCGCCCTGGGGTTCGTCCGTGGCCTGCCGGTCGCCGCGGTGGAGCGCCCAGCACCCGTCTCCTGGTGACCGTCGACCCACCCGGGCGGCAGCGCGGCCGACAATCCCGTGAGCGCGGAGGGCGCGGCCGCGGGCGCCCGGCCGCGGCCTCGGTCGCCGGACGGCTGCGCGCCCTCGCGCCGCGGTCCGCGGACGACGCCGGGCTCCTGCTATCGGGGGCGGCCGCCCTCGTCGGCCCGCCGGTCCGTCGCGACGCCGGCGAGCGCCTCGGCGTGCTCGGACGCGTGCTCGCGGGCGTGCGCCTTCTCCTGCAACGTCATGGTGCCGGGGTGTCCCGGTCCCGGCCACGGTGCCAGCAACAGGAGCAGCCGCGCATCGGCGTGGGCCAGGACCGAGTGACGCTCCCGGGGCTCGAGCTCGACGACCGTGCCGGGCCCCGCGGCCACGTGCCGGCCCTGCGCGTCCGTGAACCGCACGACGCCCGAGACGACGACGACCAAGGCCCGCTCGTGCACCTGGTGCTCGGCGAGCCGCTCGCCCGCCGCGAGGCCCAGGACGATCGTCCGCGTCTCCGGCGTCGTCGACAGGATCTGCGGCGGACCGGGGAGGCCGTCCAAGGCGGACACGTCCCAGGACCTCACCACGCACCGTCCCGCTCGTCGTCCGGCGTCGCCGGGGTCCACGCGCCCACCCGTGTCCCGCCGTGACCGGGCGTGTCCTGCGTGACGCCGGTCGGGCCGGGCGGGTCGGGGTGGTGCGGGACGTCGTGTCCGGAGACGACGAGGACGGTGCGGCCGGTGCGCTGCAGGACGCCGCGGACCGTGGCGCCGATCTCGGCGTACCCGCCCCCGCTGCGGCCGTGGCGGCCCATGACGATCAGGTCGGCGTCGAGCTCGTCGGCGACCGCGACGATGGTCCCGACGACGTCCGACGTGGCCCGCTGGCACCGGGCGTGCGCCCGCAGCCCCGCCGCCGCGGCGTGACGCGCACCCAGCGACGCGCGGGCGTCGGCCGACTCACGGCCGCCGGCGCCGGCCGTCGGAGGCCGGTCGAGCCCCCGTCCGTCGTCCACGGCGTCGGGGACCGTCGGTCGCCAGATCGTCATGACGGTCAGGTCCGCGTCCGGGACCAGCTCGACGACCCGGTCGACGGCGGCCTCCGCGTCGACGGACCGGTCGAAGGGGAGCAGCACCACTGGCGGATGCGTCATGCGTCGTCCTCCCCCCGCGGCCGGCGGGCGCGGGCGAGGCGGTCGGTCGGGTCGTCCATCGCTCCGTTGTCCCACGTGCCGGTCGGTCCGTCGTCCGTAGCGCACCGCGGTCCGTCCGCGGAGACGTACGCGGACGCCCGGACGATCTACCGCGCACTGCTCCTGGTGCTCGGGATCGCCGCCGCGTACCTCGCCGTCGTCGAGCTCGACACGCCCGGTGGCGCCGGCGCACCGCCGGGTAGTTCCCCGCGCCCGCCGGCGGCGGGCCTACGGATGGCGGCGGGCGGCCCGGGTGCGACGCTCGGACCCCGACACCGAGGACGAGAGCAGCGCATGATTCTGGTGGCCTACGACGGATCCGACGACGCCCGGGAGGCGATCGCCCACACCGGGCGGCTGATGCCCGGCGCGACCACGACCGTGGTGTCGGTCTGGGAGCCGTTCGTCGACGCGCTGCGGCACACGACGTTCGGGATGGGCACGCTGATGGCCGGCACCGTCGTGGAGACGGAGATCGACGAGGCGAAGCGCGCGGAGTCGCGCGAGAGCGCCGCGGAGGGCGTCGGGCTCGCGATCGAGGCCGGGCTGCTCGCCCGGCCGCGATCGGAGTCGCGCGTGGGCAGCATCGCCGGGACGCTGCTGCTCACGGCCGCGGCGATCGACGCGCAGCTCGTCGTGGCCGGGACCCGCGGACGCGGCGGCTTCGCGTCGTTCGTCCTCGGCAGCGTGTCCAACGCGCTGGTGCAGCACGCGGACCGGGCGATCCTGATCGTGCCGGCTCCGGCGCTCGCGGAGCGCCGCGCGACCGGCACCGACGTCGGCTGACCGGCGTCGGTCGCGGCGGGCGCGTACCCGGGCGCGGCGGCCGCGGCGGCCGCGGCGGGCACGGCGGGTGCGCCGTGCGACCGGTCCCCGGTGGGATCAGACCGGAACGGCGCCCGCGGCGACGGTCGCCCGTCCGTCGCCCGGGTGGCGGGCGACGCCCCGCGGCACGACGACGGTCGGGCAGCTCGCGTCCCGGACCAGGTGCGAGCTGACGCTGCCGAGGAGGACGCGGCGCATGGGGCCGAAGCCACGGGAGCCCAGGACCAGGAGGTCCTCCCCCGCGCTGGCCTCGGCGAGCGCGCGGACGGGCATCCCCTCCAGCACCTCGATCCGGACGTCCCGGACCCCCCGGAGCTCGCCCGCGGCGACCGTCAGCTCGTCCCGCACGATGGTGCGCACGGCCGCCACGTCGTCCGGCCCGACGTACGAGCCGTACCACACCGCGGCCTGCTCGACGGCGCCGAGGATGGTCAGTCGCGCGCCGGCGGCCTTCGCGATCTCGCCCGCGCTCAGCAGGGCGAACCAGGCCTCCTCGGACCCGTTGAAGGCCACGGCGACGCTCTCGATCCGCCGGCCCGCGCGGTCCGCGTAGTTCGCCGGCGCCACGGCGACCGCGCACGGCGCCCCGTGGATGGTCTGCTCCGTCACGCTGCCGAGCTGGATCCGGCCCAGGCCGTGGGTGTGGCTCACACCGACGACGATCGTCGAGGCGTCGAGCTCCTCCGCCAGCCGGTGCAGGCCGTCGGCCGGGGAGACGCCGCAGCAGGGCACGACGGTGGTCCGCGGCCGCGCGCCGAGCGTCGCCCGTGCCTGGTCCAGGTCCGCGTCCGCCCGGGCCTTGAGGTCCTTGCGCCACCCCGCCGGCTCGGACGACTCGACGGGCGGGTTGTAGAGGTACGCGCTGGTGACCGTCAGCGCGCTCGTGTCGTCGAGGTCGGCGAGGACGACGCCCAGGGCGAGTGCGTCGCGTCCGCCGGCGCTGTCGGTGTATCCCGCGATGATGTCCTGCGTCATGGAGCGCTCCGTCTCTTGGTGGTGCTCCGAACGTATGCGCCGCGTGACGGAGCTCCATCGGGAACCGGCCGCGGACCGGCGCGTACTCTCCCGCAGCCGGCGGGAGGGTGCGGGCAACTACCGGCGGCGGACGGGAGGCGCACCGGATGGCCGGTGGGTCCGACCGTCGTAGCGTCGGCGACGACCGGATCCCGACACGGACGACCCCCATGGACTCCCGACCCGCCACCGCCGATCACGCCGCCGACACCCGCACGGACGTCCCCGCAGGCCCTGCTCCCGTCGACGACGCGGCCACCCCGATCGATGCCGGGGTCGGTCGCGAGCCCGTGGGCTTCCGCCGCATCGTCGTCGGCTTCGACGGATCGCCGGGAGCGGTCGCCGCGCTCGCGGTCGCCCTGCAGCTCGCGGCGCCCGGCGCCGCGATCACCGTCGCCGGGGTCGCGATCCTGCCCACGTCGGCATCCATGGCGGGGGTCGTCGGCGACCTCTCGTTCGTCCGTGCGGACGCGGAGCGGTCGCTGGTCGCCGCCCGCGCGGCCCTCGCCGATCACGACGACGCCGAGTTCGTGACGCCGACGGCCCTCGGCGTCGCGACCGGGCTGCACGACCTGGCCGTGGCGACCGGCGCAGACCTCGTCGTCGTCGGGGCCAGCCGGCACCACGGCATCGGCGAGGTCCTGGCGGGCAGCGACGCCGAGGCGACGCTGCACCACGCTCCGTGCGCCGTGCTCGTGGGCCCCGCCGGCGATCCACCCGTCGTCGGGCGGATCGGCGTGGCCTTCGACGGGCTCCCCGCCGGGCGTCGCGCGCTCCGGGCCGCGGGCGCCCTGGCCGTCGGCGTCCACGCGAGCCTCGAGGTGCTCGCCGTCCTCGACACGACCCACCCGCACGCGATGTACGGCACCGTCGGGGGGTACGGCGATCCGCGGCCCGACGCACGGGACCTGCTGCGCACGGAGATCGCCGAGGTCCGGGGCGTCCTGGCCGTCGATCCGCGCCTGCGATCGGGCGACCCGGCGCACGAGATCCTGGAGCTCGGTCGCGAGGTCGACCTCCTCGTGCTGGGCTCGAGGACGCACGGTGCGGTCCTGCGCGTCCTGCTCGGCAGCGTGTCGAGCACGGTCGTGCGGCGGGCGAGCTGCGCGGTCCTCGTCGTGCCCGACCGCGAGGCCGTCCCGGGCACCGCACCGCCGGCCCTCGTCTGACCCACGCGACGGCGTGGCGCCGCATCCTCCCTGCGGGGCCGATCGCGGCCTCGGGCCGATCGCGGCCTCGCCCGTCGTGGGCACGGTGCACCACCGCACGGGACCGCCCCGCCCCGCCCGCCGTCAGGCCCTCCCGCCGTGCGCCCCGCCGCCGCCAGGCGCTGGCCGTCAGGCCCTGCTCGCCCTCAGGCCCCGCCGGCCCCCAGGAGCGCCTCCGGCCCGCCCGCGTCGGCCTCGCCGTGGGCGTCGTGAGCCGCCAGCCACGACGGCAGGCGACCGCCGGCGATCTTCGTCGGCGGCCACCACAGGGGGGAGTCCGAGACCGTCGTCCGGAGCTCGCCGTCAGCGCGCTCCGTCCGGAGGTAGAGGGTCCCCTCGCCGTCGAGCAGGGCCGCTCGCAGGACGGGGACCGCCGCGACCCGGGGCGCGCGGCCGGTCACCGCGAGGCGGTCCGCCACGTCGCCCGCGACGACGTCCGCCTGCAGGACGGCGAAGCCGCCCTGCTTCACCGGGTGCGCGGCGACGTCGCCGGCCGCCCACACCCGGGCGAGACCGGGGACCCGACCACGCGCGTCGACGGCGACGAAGCCGCGGTCGTCGCAGGGGACGCCCGGGAGCGCAGGGCCGTCCGGGCGGGCGAGCGCCACGACCGCGTCGACCTCCGGGGCCCCCTCGAGGGGCAGCCACAGGCGGCCCTCGTCGAAGGCGTCCGGCTCGATGGACGTCGTGATCGCGATGCCGCGACGCTCCAGGAGCGCCTCGACGGCGTCGGAGAAGCCGTCACCGGCCATCTCCATCGGGCGCACCTCGCGGGTGACCACCACGACCCTGGTCGTCCCCGCCGGAGCGGCGTGCTCCAGGAGGAGCGCCAGCTCGTACGCCGGGAGCGACCACGCCACGCCCGGGGGCACGACGACCGCCACCCGGCCCACGGTGCCGGCCCGGACCCTGGTCACCAGGGCCGTCAGCGCGGTCTCGTCCCCCGGTGCGCCGAGGGTGATCGCTCCCGGCAGACCCGCGCGCGGGATCGCGCCGGTGGCCAGGACCAGGGCGTCGTAGGCGATCCGGCCCCCGTGGGCGGTCGTGACGACCTGCGCCTCCGCGTCGACCGACCCGAGCCGGTCGCAGACCAGGCCGGCACCGACCGCGGACGCGAACCGGGCCAGGTCGACGGTGCGGGAGGCGTCGGGTGCCAGCCCGGCGTAGGCGCTGAGCGGCCGGTACCGGAAGCGGTCGCCCGGGGCGAGCACCGTCGTGCGGAACGGCGCGGGGCCGCGCTCGCGCAGGGCCAGCAGCACCTCGAGCGCCGCGACGCCGCCGCCGGCCACGAGGATCCGCAGGTCGTGGCCCGGGCGCACCGCGGGCGGCGTCACGAGGCCCACCGGGCCGGGCGGCCGGGCGATCCGGGGCCGGACCGCAGGGTCCCGGGCTGTCCGAGGTCGGCCTCGGGGTCCGCCGCCGGGCTCGGGTGGCCCGGCGCTCCGGTGGGCGGCGGCAGCGTGATCCGCACGCTCCGGATCCCGCCCGCGGTCGTGCTGTGCAGCTCCCGTCCCGACGACGCGAGCAGGTCGAGCATGTCGTGGTTGGACGGCAGAACTTCGGCGACGAGGCCCGTGAAGCCGTCCGCGGGAGCCCGGTCGAGGAGGTGCTGGAGCATGATGCCCCCGATGCCGCGGCGATGGTGTCCGTCGGCGACCTCGAAGGCGACCTCGGCCTCCCCGCCGCCGGCGTCGACGCACATGCCGTGCCCCAGGACCGTCGCGCCGTCGCCGGAGAGCACGAGGACCCCGGGGCGCCGGTCGCCGTCGCCCCGGGCCTCCATCGCCGCGGCCCGGCGGATGTCCGCCCCACCGGTGAAGAAGCGGAACCAGCGGGAGTCGCCGGTGACGTGCTCCAGCAGCTCGAGCAGGCGTCCCTCGTCCCCCGGGGCGACGTCGCGCAGGAGGACGGGCTCGCCGCTGCTCAGCGTGTGGCGCGTCGTGCCGATCCGTGGCGGGTCGGTCGGGTCGTGGTGGGCGGCCTGCACGTCGTGCTCCTCGGGTGGCGGACGGCGCGTGGGCCGACCCGAGGATCCTCGTCGGCCCGGGGCGGGCCGCCATCCGGGGGATCCCCGGCGCCGGATGCGTAGTTCTCCGGGCGCCCGGGTCCATACTCGCCCGATGGACTCCCGCGCCGCGCACGGAGACCACCGAGCCGGGGGTGACCCGGCCGGGTGGCCCACGGACCTGCACGCCGCGGCGGACTGGCTGACCGAGGACGTCGTCCAGCGGCTCTGCGCCATGCGGCAGGACCTCGCGGAGACGGCGCCGCTCGATGCGCAGCAGCACGAGGCCCTCACGGCGGTCCGGGCGCGCGTCCTCTCGATCATCGACGACCTGCGGGACCTGGGCACCACGCTCCGGTCAGGGCCCCTCGCCGGGAGCGCGGAGCAGATCGACGCCCTCACCTCCCGGGTGGCAGACCACTGCGAGGGCGCCCGGGCGCTGATGGCGCAGAGCATGCAGCTGACGGTGCACCACGGCCGGCTCGCGGCGGAGTCCGTACGGCTCGGGCGCGACGCGGTGGCGTTGCGCGCCGCCGCGGCCCCGCGCGACGCGCCTCGTCGCTCGTCGACCAGGAGCACCGCGCTCCGGCGATCCGCCTGCACCGATGCCCGCTGGCGACGGACGGGGAACCGGGCGTCCTCCCCGCTTCCGTCACGACACCGGACCTCCGGGGTCGCGGGGTAGCGGTCGGCACGACGCGGCCGGTCGGCGGTAAGCGGCGTTCTCCGCCGCGCACCGCGATCCGTGCGACCCTCGGGCATGCCGGAGATCGCCGTCACGCTCACCGCCGACGGCGGGGCCTACGTGCATCTGATGCCCGGGGGGTCGTCGATCGTCCGCGAGTCCGTCGCCCTCGACGAGCTGGAGGCCGCCGACCGGGTGCCGACGCTCGACACCCTCACGCTCGACCTCGACCACTACGGGCGCCTCGTCGGCATCCGCGTCGCCGGTTCGCCGGACTCGGTGCTCCCGCCGGCCCTGCTGGACGGTGCCCGGGAGGCGTGACCCCGCCGCGGACGGGCCGGCGGGTCGACGCGCGGACCGGCCGATGCGGCCGTCGGGGGCGACGTGCCAGCCCGGGGGTCGCCCGCCCGTGGTCGCCCGACCACGCACGACGACCCGCCCGCCCTCGAAGTCCGCCGGCACACTGGCGGTCCCCGGGGTCGAGCGGGCCGTGCCCGATCGGGCGGCGGTGCCCGCCACGCCCGTGACGACCTGCGTCACGGGCGCTGCGGACCTCAGCGGGCCAACGGCCGGCCGATCGAGTAGGGACGTCCGCCCGTGGCGGCGGACGCCGCGGCGAGGAACAGGTAGACGCCGACGCCCGCGAAGGCGAGCGCGGTGATGCCGGCCAGGCGCACCGGGAACGTCGAGGTCGTCAGGTTGCCGATGATCAGGAGCACCAGCGACAGCACGACGAGGCCGAAGACGAGCGTGAAGCCCGACGGCAGCCGCACGCTGGCGAACGTCAGCGCGCCGAAGACGACGGCCCAGGTGATCTGGAAGATCAGCTGGGTGTCCGCGACGTCACCGGGCGGCACCAGGTACCAGTTGTGCGTCAGCCCGAGGACCAGCGCGGCGTAGCTCAGCCAGAAGCCCGCGAACAGCCCGAAGACCGACGCGACCATCGTCTGACCGACGCGGATCGCCCAGACGGTCGAGATCAGGAGGCCGATGCCGGTGGCCGCGAAGATGATCGCGATCGGCGTCCCGGCGGCGGCGTCGGAGACGAGGCCGACGAGCGTCAGGCCCAGGGCGATCGACGCCGCGGCGAAGATCGGCAGGCCGAGGATCGACGGGTCGCCCGCGTCGATGGGCGAGGTCGACGAGACGACGGTCACGGCGACCGGATCGTGTTGGACGGAGATGGCGTCGTCGGGGACGACGGATGCTGGGGCGGTGGGGGCCGACATGGCTCCTCCCTCTCTCTGGTCTCCCCGGCGCGGGATGCGCCGGGGTCCGAGGGTCGCCGCCGGCACGGGGCCGGCGGCGACGAGCGGTGCTCACCCGGGACGGATCGGCGGCAAACGGTCCGCCGCCGGCCCCTCCCGGGCTCCGTGCTTCGCCTCCCGCACGGCGCGGGCGACGACGGGTGGAGGTCAGACGGGCGACGAGGGGCGCTCGAGGCCCTCCGCGAGGTCACCGAAGCCGGGGGCGAGGATCGCTCCGGGCTGCGCGAGCAGCTGCTCGGCGACGATCGCCTCGGTGGTCAGGAGCAGCGCGGCCACCGAGGCGGCGTGCTGCAGGGTCAGGCGGACGACCTTCACGGGGTCGATGACGCCCCGCTCGATCAGGTCGCCGAACTCGCCGGTCATGGCGTCCAGTCCGTGCCCCTCGGGCATCCCGCGGACCTTGTCGACGACAGCGGTGCCGTCGTAGCCGGCGTTCGTGGCGACCCAGTAGAGCGGCTCGTGCAGGACGCTCTGGACGATGCTCGCGCCGACGGCGTAGTCACCGTCGAGGCCGTGGCCGTCGATCGCGTCGGCCGCACGCAGCAGCGCGGTGCCGCCGCCGGGGACGATGCCCTCGGCGACCGCCGCACGGGTCGCGGCCAGGGCACCCATCGTGCGATGGCGCTTCTCGCGCAGCTCGACGTCGGTCGCGGCTCCGACGCGGATCACGGCGAGCTTGCTGGCGAGCTTCGCCAGGCGCTCCTTCGCGACCTCCCAGTCGGTCGAGTCCTCGTCGGCGCGCGCGACCTCGTTGCGGATCTGCGTCAGGCGGATCGCGAGGGCCTCGGGCGTGCCACCGCCCTCGATGACCGTCGTGGAGTCCGCGCCGACGATGACGCGCCGGGCGGTGCCGAACCAGGAGCGCTCCATGTCCTCGATCTTCAGGCCGGTCTCGTCGCAGAGCACGCTGCCGCCGACGAACGCCGCCAGGTCGGTCAGGTGCTGGATGCGGCGGTGGCCGAAGCCCGGCGCGCGGATCGCCGCGGCCTCGAGCGTCCCGTGGGTCGTGCTCGAGACGAGCATCCCGAGCGCGGCGCCGTCGACCTTCTCGGCGACGATGAGGATCGGCCGCGGGCTGCCACCCTGCGCGGCCTGGATGGCCGGCATGAGGTCCTGGACGGCCGAGATCGGCTTCGTCGTCAGGAGGATCAGCGGGTTCTCGAGGACCGTCTCCATGCGGAGCTGGTCCTTCGCGAAGTACGGCGAGATGAAGCCGTTCTCGATCTGGACGCCC
>WLOB01000290.1 GCA_009699505.1 Actinomycetota bacterium
GCTGCGCGACGAGGAGACCGTCCGCGCCGCGCTGTCGGCCGCCGAGACCGGCCACCTCGTCCTCTCGACGGTCCACACGATCGACGCGGCCGAGGCCGTCGGCCGGCTCGTCGGGTTCTTCCCGCCCCACCAGCACACCCAGATCCGGGAGATGCTCGCGACGACGCTCCAGGGCGTCGTGTCGCAGCGCCTCGTGCCGCTCGCGGAGGGCAAGGGCCGGCGGGCGGTCTGCGAGATCCTCCGCGCCACCGGGCTCGTGAAGGACATCCTGCGCGACGCGGGCCGCACCGGCGAGCTCAACGCGGTCATCGCGGAGGGGTCGCACTACGGGATGCAGACCTTCGACCAGGCGCTCTGCCGCTTCGTCCTGGACGGCGTCGTCACCCGCGAGGACGCGATGCGCGCCGCCGCCCGGCCGCACGACCTGGACCTGCTGCTCCGGGCCGACGGCCGCTCCGGCACCTCGATGGCCGACGTCGCCGACCAGGCGCGGCGCGGGAACGTCGCCGCCGGCGGCTCGCCGCTGGCCCCGGCGGCGCTGCCCGTCGTCTGACCGGGGGCCGGGCGGGCCCGGCCACGCGGGCCGCGCCGCCGAGCCCGTCGCTTCATTCGGTAAAGTGTGGGCATGGCCGTCGACCCCACCTGCCCGGTGTGTCGCACCGCGGACATCGTCTGCGGCAAGTGGACCCTCCTGCTCGTCCGCGACCTCGCCGAGGGCAACACGCGCTTCTGCGAGCTCGAGCGGTCCCTGACCGGCATCAGCCCGCGCACGCTCTCCCTCCGCCTGCGCGGACTCGAGGAGGAGGGGATCGTCGCCCGGCGGACCTACTCCGAGGTCCCCCCGCGCGTCGAGTACGCCCTGACGGAGAAGGGCCGGGCGCTCCTGCCGATCATCGAGGGCATGCGCGCCTACGGATCCCGCTGGCTCGGGGCCGACGAGGAGTGCGTGGACGCCCCCGGGTCCTCCTCGGTCGCCCTGCCCGCCTGAGGCCCGCCCGGACGGACGTCCGGGCGACGGCTTGCAGCCGTCGCGTCTTCGCCCGCGAACCGGAACTCTTCGGGTCCCCCCGGGTTCTGACCCTTCGATGCCGTTCTCGCAGGACCGTCCCAGCGACGTCCCGTCGTCCCCCGACGCGGCGCACCGCCTCCCCGCCTTCACCCGCCGCACCGCCGTGCGCGCCGGGGCGGTGCTCGGCGTCGCGGCGACGCTCGGCACGACCGGGCCCGCCTCCGCCCTCGCCGCCGCCGGCCCGCGGCGCATGGTGGTCCGTCGGGGCGCCCTGGGGCCGGGGCGGACGACCGGCCCGCTGCGGGCGCCGCACCGCTTCGACCTGCTCGGCGCGCCCGTCCGCGCGATCTCGGGCATCGGGCTCGAGGTCCGGGCCCGGCCACGCGGCGGCCGCTGGAGCGCCTGGGCGGCCCTGGGCGACCACGACGGCCACGCACCCGACGGCCGGCGCGCCGCGATGTCCGAGCCGCTCTGGTTCGGCGACGTGGACGAGGTCGAGCTGCGCGCGCGTCGCAGGCCCGCCACGGACGTCCGCCTTGAGCTCGTCGCCGTCGCGGCGTCGGAGAAGCGCGAGGCGGACCGCGCGAGCACCCGTGCCGCGGCCGCCGGCGGGGTCCTCGGCGCCGGGCGCGCGACGACCCGCGCGTCGGGCGGCAGGGCCTCGACCCGCGCCGGCGTGCCGACGATCGTCCCGCGCTCCGCGTGGGCGGCGGGACTGACGCCGAAGGGCACCCCGAGCATCGGCTCGGTGCAGCTCGCGTTCGTCCACCACACCGTCAACGGCAACGACTACGACCGCGACGCCAGCGCGGGCATCGTCCGGGCGATCTACGACTACCACGTGCGTTCCAACGGCTGGAACGACATCGGCTACAACTTCCTCGTCGACCGCTTCGGCCAGATCTTCGAGGGGCGCGCCGGCGGCGTCGACCAGGCCGTCGTCGGGGCGCAGGCCATCGGCTGGAACAGCGTCTCGACGGGCATCGCCATCATCGGGACGTTCGAGGGCGTCCCCGCCCCGCCGGCGGCGCTGGCGGCCGTCGCGTCGATCATCCGCTGGAAGCTGCCGCTGCACGGGGCGCCCACGGCCGGCACGGTCGCGCTCGTCTCCTCCGGCGGGTCCGGCAACCGGTACGCCCGCGGGACCGCGGTGCGCATGAACCGCATCAGCGGCCACCGCGACGGGTGCTCCACGGACTGCCCCGGCACGGGTCTCTACGGGCAGCTCCCGTCGCTGCGCGCGGCGGTCGGCGACGTTGCCCCGGGGGCCGTCGCCGCGATCACGATCAACGCGCCGGCCGACGCGATCTCCTACGGCGCGACCGCGACGATGACCGGGCGGCTGACGAACGGCGCCACGGGCGTCGGCGGCGCCACCGTCGTGGTGGAGAAGAAGAGCCCGCGCGGCGCGTGGGTCGCGATGACCCAGGCCACGACGGACGGCGACGGCAACTGGAGCGCCGGCATCCCGCTGCGCGCCGCGAGCCCGGTGCGCGCGAAGGGCGGCGGCGCCACGTCGTCGGCCGTCACGCCGCCGCTGGACCCCGCGCTGACGACGACCCAGCCGACGAAGTACCCGCGGACCGGCCGCGACCTGACGGTGCGAGGCACCGCCCGCGGCGTCAGCGAGGTCACGATCGTGCTGCGTCGCAAGCAGGACGGCCGCTACATCACGGCGTCCCGACGCACGGCGAAGGTGAAGAACGGGCGCTTCGTCGGGCGGGTGCCCGTGCGGCGCTCGGCCCTGCACGCGGTCACCGTCGAGGCGAAGGTCGGCGGCCGGACGTTCCGCTCCGCCGCGCGCGGCGTGCGCTCGAAGGGCTAGGGCCCGCGGCGCGGGCCGCCGGTCGTCCGGGGGCGCCGCGTCCCCGTGGTGCGGCCGCCGCCGGGCGCGGACGGTCCGCGGCCCCGGGCGCCCCGGCGCGACCGTCAGGCCGACTCGGCCGCCGCGGCGCGGCACGCCGCGCACGAGCCGTGCAGCACGACGTCGTGGCCCGTGACCTCGAAGCCGGCGCCCGCGCTCAGGCGGTGGATCGCCTCCTCGAGGCCGTCGTCGGTGAAGGGCACGACGGCCCCGCACTCGCGACACACGAGGTGGTGGTGATGGTGGTCGGGCGCCAGGCGCTCGTACCGGGCGATGCCCTGGCCGACCTCGATCCGCTGCACGAGGTGCAGCTGCTCGAGCTCGTCGAGCACCCGGTAGATGCTCGCGCGACCGATCGCGCGACCCGTGCCGCGCAGCTCGTCCTCGATCTCGAGGACGGTGCGGGCGCAGCGCTGCTCGTCCAGCAGGTCGAGGAGGGCCGTGCGGGCACCGCCCCGGCGGTAGCCGGCGTCCGTCAGGCGGTCCTCGGCGCGCCGGCGCCAGGCGGTTCCCGAGTCGGTGGTGCTCACCCGTCCATCGTATCCCGGAACGGGCGGGCCCCCGACGCGGCCCGGCGCGCGACGGGGCCGAGGCCGCCGTGCACGGTCCCGTGCAGCCGCGAGGAGGACCCCGGGCGATGCAGAACGGCCCACCATGCGTCACCCCCAGCTGCACGCGGCGCTCCGCGCCGCCGGTCTCCACGCCGCCCGCGAGCTCGCCGAGCTCGTCCGCGACGGCGACGAGGTGCCGTTCGAGCTGCTCGAGCACGCGCGCCGCGCCCGGTCCGGGGCCCCCGGCCCGATCCTCTACTCGTACCGGCCGCTCGTCGGCCTGTACGTCGAGCGCCACGCGGCCGCGCTGGCCTCGCTGCCCGCGGTCGCCGAGGCCCAGCACACGATGGTCGCCGCGTGGGGCGTCGAGGCCTACCTGCAGGCCCGCGGCGTCGAGCGCCCGCCCGCCGACCCGCACGAGCGGGCCGCGCTGGCGGTGCGCCAGTTCCTCGAGCGGCTGTTCGAGGACGCCCCGGACTTCTCGCTGCACGAGGAGCACTTCGAGCGGGCGTTCGCCGAGCTCGAGTCCGTCCTCACCGCCGACGCGACGGAGACCGTCGTCGTGATCCCGCTCGTCGGCGTTGACCCGGCGATGCCGACGGTCGCCATCACCCGCGGCGTCGCGCTGCAGCGGCCCGAGGCGCTGAAGGGCGAGGTGCCCGACGCCGCCCTCAGCGGTCCCGACGGTCGGCCCGCCGACGCCGTCGCCACCCTGCGCTGGTCCGCCCGCCCCGGCTCGCCCGAGACCCCGCGCCGTGCCCGGGAGGCCGCCCGGCGCCTCGTCACCGCCCTGCGGCTCCACGTCGCGGGCGCCACCCCGTCGGCCGGCCCGCTCGTGTGGCTGCGGCCCGCCGGGGCGCCGTGGCGCGCCATGGCGGTCGGGGGCACGTTCGCGGCCCGGGGCGTCGCCGTGCTCGACGCGGACGACGTGCCCGACCTGCGCACCTTCGTCGACCTCGTCGCCCGCCGGCTGCCGCAGAGCGGCGAGGTCGCCTGGGCGCTGCGCCGCTGGACGCTCGCGCTGGACCGGGACCGTCCCGAGGAGACCCTGACCGACCTGCTGCTGGCCGCCCGCGCGCTGCTTGAGCCCGAGGGCCCCCGCTCGGGGCGCCTGGCCGGCCGCCTGGCCGCGCTCTGCGCCGTGGGCGACGAGCGCACGCGGCTGGCCCGTCGCCTGGCCCGGCTCGCGTTGCAGGAGCAGGAGGTGATCGCCGGCAGCCGGCGCGTCGACCGCGACCTGCCCGACCGCGTGGACGAGCTCGCGGACTGCCTGCGCGCCGTGCTGCGCGACTGCGTCGTCGGCCACCTGCGCGGCGACCTCGTCGAGCTGGCCGAGGAGATCCTCGACGGCGTCGCGGAGGACGCACGCCCCGCCCCGGCGGGCTGGCCCTCGGAGCGCGCGGCCGGCCACCGCTACGTCGGCGGCGTCCCGGTGCCCACGGTCGACGGCTACGACGTGGACGAGCGGACGGGCACCCACGCGTTCGAGGACGACGACGAGTTCGTCACGGCCGACGACGACGCGTACCCGGAGGCGCACCTCGAGGCGCTCGCGGACGTCGACGACGCCCTGGGGGACGACGACGCGCACGCGCCGGCGGTCGGCACCGTCGACGACGCGATCGACGCCGCGGCCCGCGAGGGACGTCACCGGCCGAGCGTCCGGGACCTGCGCGACGCCGGGATCATCCGCTCGGACGAGGCCGCGGACCGCGCCGTGCGCGGCGCGGGGGACCCCGACGGCCCGGCGGTCCACCGGCCCGCGGGGGAGGGCCCGTCGGGCGCGGGCGACGACCTCGGGTCCGTCGTGCCCGAGTTCCGTCCCGGCGGTGGCGACTGGCCCGCCGCGATGCGCCCGCTGGACCCGACGGGCGAGATCCGCGCGTCGCGCCGGGCGACGACGCCGCAGGAGCTGTGGCTCGACGTGACCTGGGACGAGCCGCAGCTGCGCGACCCGTCCGACGAGGACGACGACGACTCGACGGGCCCCTGGCCCGTCAGCGAGGCGAGCTAGGGCGACCCCCGGCGGGCCCGTCCGGCCGGGGTCAGCCGCCCGCGGCGACGAGCAGGTCCCGCACGGCGGCCAGGGCCGGCAGGTCGAAGACCTCGCCGTCCAGGGCGGCGACGACCGCCGGCCGCGGGTCGCCGACGACGCGCGCCAGGCCGGCGACCGCCACGGCGTCGCGGGCGGCGCGCTCCCGGTGCTCGTCCCACGTGCGCCCGACCTTCGCGGCCAGCGCCTCGCCGAGGACGTCCCGCAGGCCCGCGGCCACGGCCGCGCCGTCGCGGTCCGCCGCCCTGAGAGCGGAAGAGCA
>WLOB01000291.1 GCA_009699505.1 Actinomycetota bacterium
AGGCTCGGGATGCCCATTGCGCAGGTCCGCGCGGCGCTCGCAGGCGGCTGGAAGTGCAGATCCCAGCCCGGTGAGACCACCTTCAGGCAGAAGGTGGAGGACGAAGTCAGGAAGCGGAAGACGGGATCGTCCGGTCGGTGGGGCGGCGGCGAGGGTATCTCGTCGGACAGCTGCGTCGGTCCGAGCGGCGAGGAACTGGTCATCCGCTACGCGGAGGTCGAAGGCGGTCCGATCGTGGACGGCTTCACGCTCTCGCTGTCGCGCGACCGGTTCAGACGCGAAGAGGTCGTCCGCGGCCTCCTCGCCAAGTTCGGGCGGCCGACGCGACCGCTCGCCGATGGCGGCGGTTACTGGTGCGTGCCGGGCGCCCGCTGCTCGGGCCTCCTCCTATCGGAGGCGCCGATCGTGCAGGTGGTCGACGCATCGACAGCGGTGATCGCCGAGGGCGCAAGGGGTTCCCGCGCGCGCGACGCGGACCAGGCCGCGGTGATGGCGGCGGCGGATCGCCAAGTGCCCAAGAGGTCGAACGCGGCGTTCTGAGGAGGCCGGAACGATGCCCGCCCTTCTCGGTGCCGTCGCTATCGTCGCGATGCTGATGGTGTTCGGCGTGCTGAACGCCACCGGCTTCTTCCGCGCCCTGCCGCTGCTCCTGCTGCTCTCCGGCCTGTCGCTCGTGGCGGTGCTGATCGCCGAGGCGAACTTCGGCCGCGAGTGGATGCCATGGGCGGGGCTCGGCGTCCCCACGGCCGTCATGCTGTGGGCGGCATGGCGGCCGGGTTCGTCGCGCGCGAAGCTCTGGATGATCAGCGGCGCATCGTCGGCCATGAGCAGCGGCAAATGGCTGGCGCTGATCGCGTGCGCGCTGACGCTTCCGGCCAACGGCTTCCGTCTCGACGTGTGGCTAACGCGCGGTTGGCCGTGGGCGGCGCTGGCGGCGGTCGCATGGGGCGTGCAGGTCGTGGTGGACCGGGTCACGATCCGCTCGATCACGAGGGAGCCGGGTGCGATCGATCTGGTCGAGTCGTTGTAGGACGACATAGGCGGCAGAGCTGCCGTTGCAGGTGAGGTGGGAATATGTCGATGGTCGTCGCGGCGCTGATGCTGGCCATCACGGGCCCCTGTCCGGGTTCGACGACGCGCGAGGTCGAACAGTGCCTCGCCGCCCGCCTCTCGCGTGCAGATGCCGAACTCAACCGCTACTACGCGGCGGCGGTGGCGCGCCTCACGCGCGATGGGAACATGACGAGCCTCGCGAAGCTGCGGGCGTCGGAGCGTGCTTGGATCGCCTACCGGGATGCCGAGTGCGACGCCGTTTACGATTGGTGGCAGGGCGGGACGATCCGCGGCGCGATGACGCTCAGCTGCCGAACCAGGATCACCCAAGCCCGCACGTTCGAGGTCTGGAGGAATTGGCTGACCTACGTGGACAGCACGCCACCGGTTCTACCGCGGCCGGCTCCGGGAGACTGAGCGTCCTGCGTGACCTTCCGAGTCGTTCATCGCCATGGCAGGATGATAGCGACCGGGCGCGATCACGCGAATCGGCTGCCTACCGCCTGCGTCGGAACGGCCAGGGGAGTGCCTCGGCGATCGATGGGCGACGGGGCACGCCCTCTCCGGCGACGCTGCCGTCCTCCTGGCGGATCCTCTGCGGCGCAGATCCGCCCAGCAGACGCCGCTTCAGGACCGTGCTCGCCTGCGCGGCCGGTTCGACCCCGACGGCGGGTATCAGCGCCCTGATGGAAGCCAGGTACTCCTTCGTGGCTGCGACGTCCTCGCCGGCGTCTCTCGGGAGTCCCTCGAGCGTCTCGAACCCGGCCCGCAGCAGGGCGGCGTCGGCGCGCTCCAGTTCGCGGCGGATCTTGTATTCGTCGGCGTAGAGCTTCGGTCTGCCGATGATCCAGCTCGTGAAAATCAGCCGTCCGCGAAGTGCGCGGATGCCGAACCAGGAGGGGTGGCCTTCGCTGGACCTCAGCCGGGCATCGAACCAGTCCTGGAGCCACGCGCCTGCGAGCAGCAGGGACGTCGCGTAGACGGGCCAGGACATGATCGCGTTCCAGAGGTCGGTCGCGAACGGACGGATGCCGGCGGGCAGCACCTCGATCATCGACCCCACCACCAGACGACCGAGGGTGCCGGCAACGGCGAACGCGATCCCGACGATCCGGAGGAGATGGTAGATGCGGACCAGGAGCGCGAGCATGACGCCATCATCGTCTTCCTTTCATTAAGAGGCTCTATCCATCCCCTCGTTCCCCATTCTCTCGGAACGCCGCCACGGTTCGGCACCTCAACCCGTCTCAGTTCGCCGATACTTCCGGAGGGCCCCCGCGATCTCGGGGACGACGGTGGCGGTCGGATTCACGAGCCGCGCCCCTCGATCGACGTTGCCACCCAGGCTCTCAAGCGTCCGTCAAACCAATGTTTGAGCTCGCGCACGACCTCGAGACACATGGCTTCGTCCAGGTCGGCGCTGCCTTCGGCCTCAGCCCACCGGCGCACGAGCGTCCAGGTGGTCGTTGATCGCCAGGGGACGATGGAGCCGGTGCGTCGGAACGCCGAATGCAGCTTCGGGTCGCGGAATTCGACGAGAACGGACGACCGGCCGCGCATTCCCGGTCCCCGCAGTTCCGCGAGCCGCGGAACGACGGCGCGCTCGGCCTGGATCCCGCCGAGCTCGATCGCCTCGATGACTGTGCGGTCGAGCCCGCCATAGCGCTTCGGCAACCCACCCATATCCGCATCCGCGGATTCTTCGCGCCGACGACGGCGCGCCCGCTCGGCTCTGCCGATGAACCGCGGGTCGTCGACGGGATCATCGTCGCCATCGCCGCTCACGGGAGCGTCTCCGTGGAGGAAAGGCCGTCGCCGACGATCAGCACGGAGTTGAGGGCGGTCCTGTCGGAGGCGTAGAAGCCACGCATCCTCTTCCACTCGACGACCGCCAAGGCGGCGTTGAGGGCGTTCAGGTCACCGGTCTGGACGTTCAGGGCGTAGTCGTCACGCACAGGCGGCCCCGTCGGGATGCGACGCCTGGCCTCGTCGAACGAGGTGGGCGTGCCCACCGTGGTCCTCAGCGCGCCGACGATGCCGTCCGGAGTGGCCGCGAGGCCCATGCCGACGTCGATCCAAGGGATCGAGGCCGAGGACAGCCGGTCGAGGATCGGCGCCTTCCCGGGTGCGTCGTCGATGCACACGAAGCAGAAGCCGAGACCGTCGAGCAGATGCGCGTTGCGCTCGTCGATTCGGACGGCGTGGGGAACGATGCCGGTCCGCATGGCGGAATAGACCCGTGCGAAGTGATCGACCTTCCTGCGCCCGGCGGAGACGTCCGCGAGGGATGCCGCGCCGGGGCTTCGGAAGGCGTTGTGCTGTTCGAAGGTGTCCGCGTCGAAGAGGTGGATCGCGCGCACGGCCGTCTTCACGACGAGATCGAGGACGTGGGATCCCGTTCCTCCGAGGCCGATGATGCCGACGGTCTCGGACAGGCGGGCGTTCAGACCGTCGATCCCCGCGCGCGACGACGCCGTGTCCGCGTAGCGTGGGCCCCCGTCGCCCGCGCCCCGTCGGCGGGACCCGGTCCACGGCTGAGGCCCAACCGCTGCCGGGGCGCGTGTCCGTCCGGTCGCGTCCGCGTCGCCGAAGCGCGCCATGACGCCGGGAGAGAGGCGTTCCGCATGAGTGCCAAGGAGCGTCGCGTACGTGGTGACGAGCTCGTGATAGTCGTGGAACTCGCGACCCGGCGGGCGGACGCAGAAAGTGTGCGTCGTTTCGACGAGGGCGGACGTGTGCATTCCGCCTGACTTCCAGACCACTGCCGAGAACCTTTCGCCCTCGGCGGTGTGCGGCGTCTTGCCGATCCAGGAGACGAGATGCGTCCGGGGCGCGGTGGTAACGTCGCCCCGCAGGTTCAGCGGGACGACGAGGACACCCTCCCGCACCTGGCGGAAGGGCCCCACATAGGGAAGTCGGCGGACGAGCAACAGCCCGCCGAGGAGGGACAGGTCGTATCCCTCCTCGACGAGCCGCGCGAGGTCCGGACTACGACTTGTCGGTGACGCAGACATTGAACCGCTGTCCCTGAGCGATCTCGACGGTGCCGCCGAAGGGCACGACGCCGCGCTCGTGATCGGCCGGCCCGCCGCCGAAGCTGGCTACGAGCGAACGGCTCTCCCGCTCGGCGAGCGTCGGGAAGGCGAGTCGGGCGAGCTGGTCGTGGCCGATGCGGTCGTCCGCGAACCTGTGCTCGCGTCCGTTGACGACGATGGTCCTGACGGTCCTATCGTTGGTGGTGACGAGCTCGCGACCGGTGGTCGCGGGCTCGTTGTTCTCGTTCGTCATGTTCGTGTTCCTCATGGGTGTCGTGAGATTGCGGACCGGAGACGCGGGCGGCGGGCGCGGCAGGCGGCCGGGAACGGTCACGCGACCGGGCCCTTGGCGCCGAGGGTCAGTCCGAGGCGGTCGACGAGTTCGGAGATCGGTGCGCCACCGCCGCGTCCCGCGAGAGCGGCTTCGACCACCGTCACGAGCGTCTGACGCTCGAGCGCGCCCGCGGCGTCCAGTTCGTCGCTCACCGCGCCGATCAGCGACAGGAGTTCCAGTCGATTGTCCGCGGGCGGATGGAACCGGACCACCGATGCCCAACCCGAGGGCAGCCGGTTCACGCCTTCGTCGCCGTCGACCTGGATGATCCAGTTGATCTCGCCGACATCGAGTGCGCATCCGAGGTGCGCCGACTCGTAGCGGGAAGCCCGATCCGGATCGATGAGGGGTCCGATCAGATCGACGAGGTCGGTGCCCTGACGCACGCCCTCGATCAGGATGATGGGGTTCCCGCATCGGCTGGCGGCGACGGCCAGGACCGGGAACGGCGGGAGCGCGGTGCATCCGGGCGCCGCCGTGCCCTTCAGCTGCGCTCTCCCCGCCGGGGTGGAGGCGTCGACGACGAATAAGGGGAGGCCGGTCGCCGCTGCGAGTCGCCTGGCGGCATGGCCGCGCCCGGCGTTCTTTGAGCCGACCAGCGCCATGACGCCGTGCGAATACCAGTCGCGGCCACGCAGGACCTGCTCCCGACACGCGTGGGCCACGGCACGAACGAAATCCGGCTGGTGCTCCATTGCGATCGTCATCGGGAGTCCCGAGGGCAGCAGGGCTTCGCCACCGGCGAGCAGCGCGGCGCCTCTTTCGAGGCCGAGGGTCGTCGGATCTTCGGCGACGGGCTGAGCGAACAGCAGGATCGGATCGCGGACGCGGGCTGCCTCACGGTCGGGCGACGTCATCGAGGGTGCCGACTTCACGCGACCTCTCCGCACCAGAAGCGGAGCGGTCTTCGCCCGGTGGTGGCGAGCTTGTTCTTCCTGGCCGCCTGCTCGGTCTCGAGCATTTCGCGCAGGAGCCGGCTACGCAGCGTCGTGGCGTCGCTCCCCTCGAGGATCTCGACGAAGTCATGGAAGCGCGGACGCTGCCACTTGAGCCAGTCCCAGAAGCGATCCCGCTCCCAGACTTCGCCGAACGTGATGCTCCAGATCGCCGCCTTGGAGTTTCCACGGCGCAGTTCGATTCGGGGCTCGGCCTTGCTGCCCTTGAAGTAGACGTCGATCTGCCGGGCGAGCGCGGCGTCCAGTTCGGCCTGTTCGATGGCCTCCCTGTCGGCGGCGACTCTCTGCGCCAGCAATTGCGCGGCGGCTACCTCGACGATCTCGATGAACCAATCCGCGCCCAACAGCAGGAGCGCTTTGC
>WLOB01000292.1 GCA_009699505.1 Actinomycetota bacterium
CACCGCCCGCCGACGGTCCCGCCGCCCCCGCCACGCCGCGGCCCGCCGACGCCCCGCCGGTCCGCGCGTGCGCGTAGGCGTCGCGACGATCCAGCGCGGGCGCCTGGACCACGTCGAGCGCCAGGTCGTCGCGACGGCGGACGGCACGACCCGGCCCGACGCGCACGTCGTCGTCTCGATGGACCCGGAGGGCGACGAGTCCGCGCGCGAGCGGATCGCGGCGGCCGACGTCGGGACCGCCGGGGCCCCGCGCGTGCTGCGGCTCCCCGTGCCGGACGGTGCCCCGCTGCCCCTGGCCCGCGCGCGCAACACCGCGATCGCGGCCCTCGGCGACGTGGACCTCGCCGTCCTCCTCGACGTGGACTGCATCCCCGGCCCGGAGCTCGTCGCGCGCTACGCGGCCGCGGCGGCCCGGCGCGACGGGCTCCTCGCGGGCCCCGTCGGGCACCTGCCCGCAGGCCGGCCGCGGGGCGTGCGGCTCGACGCCGCCGACCGGCGGGCCGCCGACGTGCGCGGCGCGCGACCGGTGCCGGACGACGGTGCGCTGCTCGACGAGCCGCGGCACGAGCTCTTCTGGTCGCTCTCCTTCGCGGTCTCCCCCGCCACCCACGCGCGGATCGGCGGCTTCGACGAGGGCTACGTCGGCTACGGCGGCGAGGACACGGACTACGCCTTCCGGGCGCGCCGGGCGGGCGTCGGCCTGACCTGGGTCGGCGACGCGTGGGCCTACCACCAGCACCACGCCGTCTCGAGCCCGCCGCGCGAGCACCTCCACGACATAGTCCTGAACGCCCGGCGCTTCCGCGAGACGTGGGGCCGCTGGGCGATGGAGGGCTGGCTCGCCGCCTTCGCAGCGGAGGGCCTCGTCGACTGGGACCCCGCGGGCGACCGGCTCGTGGTGCAGGGGCCGGCCGGGTCGGGCGGCTGAGGCCCGGTCGCGCGGCCCCGGCCGGGCCCCGCGACCGGGCCGGCGTCAGCTCGCCGAGTCCTCGGGCTTGCGCGGGTCCGAGAGCGGCGCCCGCCGGCCCGGCAGCTCGCGCGCGAGGGCGGTGAAGCGCATGCCGGTCTCCACGACCTTCTGCAGCCCGAGCTGCGGCACGGCGAGCGGCAGCTGCCACGCGGGCGCCACCACGGCGCCCTGGCGGTGCTCGATGGCGCGGACGATCCGCTCCGCCGCGTCCTTCGCCGTCAGCGACCCCGTGAACGCCCCCGGCGTGCGCTCCATGGTGCGGCGCAGGCGGTCGTCCTCCCCCACCGTGGTCGACATCTCGGTGTCGACCATCCCGAGGTACAGCACGCCCGCCGAGGTCCGGCGGTGCATGAGCTCCATCCGCAGCTGCGCGATCAGCTCGCCGACGGCGGCCTTCGTGGCCGGGTAGATGCCGGCCAGCGGCGTCGGCACGATCCCGGCGATCGAGGCGACGGCGAGCAGGTGCCCGTCGGCCTCGTCGACGTGCGGCAGGGCCGCCTGCAACGTCCAGAGGGTGCCGTAGAGGTTCGTGTCGATGACCTTCCGGACGTCCTCCTCGTCCTGCTCCGCGATCGTGCCCGTCAGCACGACCCCGGCGCCCGCGATCGCGGCGACGAGCCCGCCGAAGCGCTCCGCCGCCGCCTCCGTGGCGTCGACGACCTGCTGCCGGTCCGTCACGTCCGCCGGGAACGCGACCGCGTCGGGCGAGTCCAGGCTCTCCACGAGCTCGTCGAGGCGCTCGCTCGGACGGCTCATGAGGGCCACCTTGGCGCCGCGCCGCAGCAGCAGCGCCGCGACCTCGCGGCCGATGCCGCCGGTCGCCCCGGAGAGGACGACGCCCCGTCCCTCGAGCCGCACGCGGGTCATGCGACGCCCTCCGCCGAGCGCTCCGCGACGGGTTCGGAGCGCTCCGCCAGCGCGGTGGCGGAGTCCTCCCCGCCGGGCAGCTCGTCGCGCAGGGCCGTGCGGCCCATGAACCACTCCGCCGTCGCCCGCGTGATGGTCTGCGGGACGACGGTCGGCGCGAGCCAGCGCGGGGCGGTGATGACGCGCCGACGACGCTCGAGCGCCCGCACGATCCGGCGCGCGACGGCCTCGGCGGTGATCGCCCGGGTGAGCAGGGCGGAGGAGTGCTGCATCGCCCGCCCGGCGCGCGGATCGGCCTGGACGTCCCGGTTCATCTGCGTGTCGACGGCGCTCAGGTAGACGACCCCGGCGGACGTCGGTCGGTTCATCGCCTCCGTCCGCACGGTCGCGACGATGCTGTCGACCGCGGCCTTCGTGGCCGGGTACACCCCGGAGAGCGGGATCGGGGCGATGCCCGCGATGGACGACAGCGCGAGCGCGTGGCCGCCTTGGCGGTCGATGTGGGGCATCACCGCCTGGAAGGTCCAGAGGGTGCCGTAGAGGTTCACGTCGATGACCTGCCGGGCGTCGGCCTCCGTCTGCGCGACGAGCGTCTCGGGCCGGACGAGCCCGGCCCCGATGACGGCCCCGACGAGGCCGTCGGTCTGCTCGCAGGCCGCGTCGACCGCCGCGAAGACCTGTGCGCGGTCGCGGACGTCGGCGGGCGCGGCGACGGCGGACGAGCGCAGCTCCTGCGCGATGCGGTCCAGCCGCTCCCCCGGCAGGTCGAGCAGCACGGGCCGGGCGCCACGCTGGACGAGCCGACGGGCCACCGCCGCCCCGATCCCGCCGGCGGCGCCCGTGACGAGCACGCCCCGTCCCTGCAGAGTCAATCGCGACATGGTCGTCGTCTACCCCTTCGGCGGCGGCGCACCCCGCCGCCGTGGCCGCACGGGCCGCTCAGTCGGCGGCGACGGGCGCCGAGCGCAGCGAGGAGCGGCCGGCCTCCCAGGCGTCGGCGATCGCGATCGCGAACCGCTCCTCGATCGCCGCGAGGGCCGCGGCGCCGAAGACCGCGTCGCAGCCCAGCTCGACGTCCTGGTGCGCGAGGCCGCCGGCCAGGTCGACCGCGGCGATGCTCTCGTGCACGGCGTCGGCCTCGACGTGCTCGTCGAAGAACTCCGTGGCCCGCACGGCGTCGAAGCCGAGCCTGCGCAGACCCTCCGCGTACCTGCGGCTCGGCACGGACGACGTCATCTCGGTCAGCGCGAGGTGCCCGGCGCAGGCGGCGCGCAGGCGCCGGTGCAGGCCGAACAGGGACGCGAGGTTCACCGTCGCCAGCGTCGTCGCGGGCAGCACGTCGAGGTACGCGCCGTAGCGCTGGTCCAGCCCGACCTCGTCCATCATCGACGCGTACAGCTCGGCGTGGATGCGGTCGGGCTTGCCGGCGCCGTACTCGTCGACCTGGATCTCGACCATCGCCGACTTCGGCCGGCCCCAGAGGCGCGGCAGCGCGAAGGAGTGCGGGTCGGCCTCCTTCAGCTGGTACGCGGAGCGGTGGATCAGCAGCTCGCGGACCTGCTCGATCCCGGCCTCCTTCTGCACGAGCCCCGACAGCGAGGGGCCGTCGTCCGCGTGGACGATCTCGCGCAGCGCGACGTCGACGGCGTCCGGGTCGACGGTGTCCGGGCGGGGCGCGATCGCCCGGACGTCGGCCTCGAACGCGCGCTCGAGCCGACCGCGGAAGGCGAGCAGCGCCGGGTCCCACTCCCAGGCGTCGTCGACGCCGGGCAGCCCCCGGTAGTGCAGCTCGTAGCAGAGGTACAGCGCGAGCTGGAGGTCCTCGTCGGCGAGCGTCTCCCGCGGCACGTCGACGTCGGCGGCGATCGCCGACACGGTCCCGGGATCCTCCCGGAGGGCGTGCAGCAGGCCCTCGCCGAGGGGGCCACGGGCCGTGGGCAGTCCGATCGAACTCATCGCCCACGGATACCCACCGAACGCGGTCCCACCCGTCCGGCCGGCACCGGCGCGGTCCCGGAGCGCGGTCCGGATGGGAGCGCCGTCTTGGGGTAGACGACCGTACGTCCCCCCGAACGGACACCCCTCACCGTGCTCGACGACGCTCTCCTCTCACCCGCCCACACCACCGCCGCACGGCCCCCCGTCGACGGGCCGCCCGTGCAGGCGCCGCCCGTCCGCGTGCGGACCCTCCCGGGCGTCTACGGCCCGCAGACCGACTCGTGGCTCCTGGCCCAGGCGCTGCGCCGCGAGGACCTCGACGGCGCGCGCGTCCTGGACCTCTGCACGGGCTCGGGCCTCCTGGCCGTCACCGCCGCGATGTCCGGCGCCGCCGACGTCGTGGCCGTCGACGTGTCGCGACGAGCCGTCCTGACCGCGCGCATGAACCTGCGACGCAACGGCGCCCGCGGCGCCGTCGTCCGCGGCGACCTCGTGCACGCCGTGCCCGACGGCGACTTCGACGTCATCGTCTCGAACCCGCCGTACGTGCCCGCCGAGGACGACGCGCTGCCGACCCGCGGGCAGGCGCGCGCCTGGGACGCCGGGCGCGACGGCCGCCTCATCGTCGACCGCATCTGCACGGAGGCGCCGGCCCGCCTGGCGCCGGGCGGCCGCCTGCTCATGGTCCACAGCCACGTCTGCAGCGCCGACCGCACCGTGGAGCTGCTCGAGGAGCAGGGCCTGCGGGCCGAGGTGCTCCTGCGGCGCCAGCTCGCCTTCGGCCCGGTGATGATGAGCCGCGCGCGCTTCCTCGAGCAGGCCGGCTTCGTCGACGCCGACGAGCGGCACGAGGAGCTCGTCGTCGTGCGCGCGGAGCGCCCCGGTGCGGCGGACGCCGCGCACGGGCGGGCCGCGTGAGCGACGCCGAGGAGTCCGAGGTCCGGATCGTCCCCTACCGGGACGGTCCGCTCATCGTCCGCGGGCCCGTGACGATCTGCGACCAGGACGGCAACGAGATCGACGCGGGCCGCTCGCCCGTCGCGCTCTGCCGCTGCGGCCGGTCGAGGATCCGCCCGTTCTGCGACGGCACCCACACCACGACGCGCTTCCGCGCGCCGAGCGGCCGCGAGGCGCGCTGACCTCGTCGTCGCCGGCCGTGGTCGGCGCCGCACGGGGTGCCCGGGGCGCGGAGGTCCGGTCGACGCGCGGGAGGGGTCGCGGGCGCCCGGGCGTCGCTCGGACGCCCGGTGCCCACGGGCCGCTCAGGAGGGCGGCTGGTACAGCTGCAGATCGTTGCCCTCGGAGTCCTTGAAGGGCGCGATCTTGCCCCACGGGTGCTCCGACAGGCCGCCGGCGAACTCGACGCCCGCGGACCGCAGCGCCTCGACGGCGCTCTCGATGTCGCCCTCGACGCCGAAGGCGATGACGGCGCCGCCGTCGCCCGACGGGGACTCGGACGAGTTCAGGCCGATGCGCTGGTCGCCGGCGGTGACCTCGGACCAGTCGCCGTCGTGCTCCAGGACCTCCAGGCCGAGGGTGTCGCGGTAGAACGCGACGGCGCGGTCCATGTCGGACACCGGCAGCCAGATCGCGTCGATCTTCTTCAGCTTCGAAGCCATGGTGCTCTCCTACGCCTCGGAGGTCTCGTCGTCGGACTCGGTGCCCGCGGTGCCGTTCTTGGCCACGTCGCGGGCCTGGGTGCCCTCGTCGCTGCCCTCGGGGGACGCGGAGGGACCGGAGTTGGGGTGCGCCTGCCCCGTGTCGGGGTCCACGACGCCCGTGGTCGGCTCGTCCTGCTTCTCGTCGGTCATACGTGCTCCTTGCTGGGGACGCCGCGGGGGTGCGGGCCCTCCCGGCCGCTACCCACGGGTGGGCCGGCCATGCGGGCCGGGGACCGACGAGCACGTCGCCCGCCCGCGGTCGGC
>WLOB01000293.1 GCA_009699505.1 Actinomycetota bacterium
AGCGCCTCGACGTCCTCGTTGCGCGACACCGCCACCCGGACGAGGTCGGCCCCCGCCTCGGCGACCCGGTGGATCTGGGCCATCGTCTCGGGCAGGTTGGCCGTCTCCGTCTTCGTCATCGTCTGGACGGCGACGGGCGCACCGCCACCGATGAGGACGTCGCCGACACGGATCTGGCGCTTCGAGGACACAACTCGATTGTACGCGGGTACGCCGTGCGGCCGGTGAACCACCCGCGTACGCCCGGACCGGTGGTCGCGGGCCCCTCCGCGGGCCGTCCCCGGCGTCCGCGGACCGACCGGCCGCACGCCGCGCCGGCGCGCGACGGCTAGCCTGCCCCACCGTGCCGAGCACCGACGTCTACGCGACCGCCCGGGGCCCCGTCGCCCGCCTGGCCAGCCCCGTCGCCGCGCGCCTGCGGGCGCGCCGCCACGGCCTGCTCGCCGCCCTCACCGGGGTGCGGCCGGGCGACCGCGTGCTCGACGTCGGCTGCGGGACCCTCGGGCTGCGGGCCCAGCAGGTCGACCTCGACATCACGGGCACCGACCTCGTCGACCGGCCGACGTACCCGGGCCCGTTCGTCCGCGCCGACGCGACGGTGCACCTGCCCTTCGAGGACGACGCGTTCGATCTCGTCCACGCCTCGTCGGTGATCGAGCACATCCCGCCGCACCACCGCCAGGCGTTCGCGCGGGAGCTGCTGCGGGTCGGGCGCGGGATCTACGTCCAGACGCCGGCGTACTCCTTCCCGATCGAGCCGCACGCCCTGCTCCCGGTCGCGCACTGGCTGCCCCCGGCCGTCCGCCGCCCGTACTGGCGGCTGGGCGCGCAGGGCCACTGGGAGGACGTCCGCCTGCTGCGCCGCGGCGAGCTCGCGGGGCTCTTCCCCTCCGCGGCGGTCCACGCGGAGGCGCTCGGGCCGCTCACGAAGAGCTGGATGGCCGTCCGCCCCGTGCGCTGAGGCCGGCGCCCGGTGGCGGCCGGCGCGGGGGTCGCTCCCCCGCGCCGGCCGTCCGGCTCAGTCGTCCTTCGTCCGGTCGGGGTGCTCGATGGCCTCGATCATCCCCGTGTCGAACTCCTCGCCCTGGTTGCGCGTGGCGACGTAGTTCGCGAGCCAGAAGACCAGGCCCAGACCGAGCAGCAGCAGGGCGCGGGTGATCTGCTCCGTGTCGTTCGCGACGCGGTGGATCAGCAGCCCGAGCGCCGCCACGGCGCCGATCGCCGGCATGAACGTCGGCGCCACGAAGTGCGTGTGCCGCACGGGGTCGCGGCGCAGGACGAGCACGCTGATGTTCACCGTGATGAAGACGATGAGGAGCAGCGTCGTGGTCGTCGATGCGAGGTCGGAGACGTCGCCCGTGGCCGTCAGGATGATCGCGAGCCCGGTCGTGAAGAGGATCGCGGTCAGCGGCGTGCGACGGGTCCGGTGGACCTTGCCGAAGACGGCGGGGATGATCCGCTGCCGCGACATGCCGTAGGTCAGCCGCGACGCCATGATCATGTTGATCAGCGCGCCGTTGATCAGGGCGAGCACGCCGATGGCCGCGAAGATCTTCACGTCGACCGCGAGCGGGCCGAGCTGCGCGATCTCGAGCAGCGGCGTGGTCTCCTCGTCCGTCAGCGTCTTGTAGGACAGGACGGCCGGGGCGATGATGCCGATCACCACGTAGAGCGTGCCGGCGATCGCGAGGCCGCCGAAGAGGGCCCGGGGGAAGTCCTTGACCGGGTCCTTGGCCTCCTCCGCGACGTTCACGGAGTCCTCGAACCCGATCAGGGCGTAGAACGCCAGGGCGGTGCCCGCGAGCGCCGCGGGGATCAGGCTGACGTCGTTGCCGGCCTCCTTCGCCTGGGACGTCGAGAACGCGTTGCCGATGTCGCCGACGCCGTCGAGGAGTGCGCCGAGGCCGATCACGATGATGAGGATCAGGCCGCCGAACTCGATCAGCGTCAGGACGACGTTGATCTTCACGGACTCGCTGATGCCGCGGAAGTTGACCGCCGCGACGATGAGCAGGAAGCCGAGGGCGATGAGGACCGTCTGGGTCTCCGTCAGCGTCCAGTCGAACAGGTTGGGCAGGTACGTCTCGGCCACCCCGCGTGACAGGGTCGAGGCGGACGCGATGCCCGAGCACATGACCGCGAAGGCGATCATGAAGGTGAAGAACGGCTTGCGGAACGCCTTGTTGACGTAGAGCGCCGCGCCGGCCGCCTGCGGGTACTTCGTCACGAGCTCGGCGTACGCCGTGGCGGTGAGCACGGCGAGCACGAGGGCGAGCGCGAACGGCAGCCAGACGAGACCGCCGACCTCGCCGCCGATGACGCCGACGAGCGTGTAGATGCCGCCGCCGACGACGTCGCCGATGACGAACAGCAGGAGCATGTTGCGCGAGATCGCGCGCTTCAGCGGTGGGTCCGACGGGGGTGCCGGCTGCGCTGGTGACGTGGACATGGGGGACTCCGTTCGGGCGGGCGCGGGGCGCCCAGGATGCGGGACGACCGGGACGCACCGGTGTGTGGGCCAAGCTCTCACACGCACCGGATGCGCGCCAGTGCGCCACGTCCCGCCCGCGTCGCCCTCCTTCATCCGCCGGGACAAGGCGGGCGCGTCGCCGCGCCCGCGACCCCGCTCAGCCGTACAGCGCCTCGATCTCCGCGGCGTACTTCTCGCCGATCGGCTTGCGCTTGAGCTTCATCGTCGGCGTCAGCTCGTCGCCGCCCGGCGCCCAGTCGCCGCGGACGAGCTCGAAGCGCTTGACGCCCTCGACGCGCGAGAGCTTCTCGTTGGCCGCCTCCACGCCCCGCCCGACCTCGGCGACGACGTCCGGGTGCACGGCCAGCGCGGCGAGGTCCGTGTCCTCGATGCCGTGCTGCGCCGCCCACGCCGGCGCGAGGTCCGCGTCGAGCACGATCAGGGCGGTGTTGTAGGGCCGGGCGTCGCCGATGACGCAGACCTGGCCGATGAGCGGGTGGGCGCTCTTGACCGTCGCCTCGATGTTCGCCGGCGACATGTTCTTGCCGCCCGCGCTGATGATGAGCTCCTTCTTGCGGTCGACGATCCAGAGGTAGCCGTCCTCGTCGATCCGGCCGACGTCGCCCGTGCGGTACCAGCCGTCGTCCTCGAGGACCTCCGCGGTCTTCTCGGGCAGGTTGCGGTACCCGCGCATCACGGGCTCGCCGCGCAGGAGGACCTCGCCGTCCTCGTCCAGGCGCATCTCCATGCCGGGGACGACGGGACCGACGCTGCCGATCCTGATCGCGTCCGGCGGGTTCAGGGTGCCGCACGCGCACGTCTCGGACATGCCCCAGATCTCGGCGACCGGGATCCCGAGGGCGTGGAAGAACTCGATGACCGGCGCGGGCGTCGGGGCGGCGCCGACGTTCACCGCGGCCGCGGCGTCGAGCCCCAGGCGCGCGCGCAGCGGGGCGAAGATGCGCTCGTCGGCGGCGGCGAACGCCGCCTCGAGCTCGTCGGGCACCGGCTCGCCGGCCTGCAGCAGCCGCACGCGCGTCAGCGACGCGTCGATCGCGCCCTGCACGGCGGCGCGCTGCTCCTCGGGCTGCGCGCCGGTCATCGCCTCGAGACCGGACTTCAGCTTCTCCCAGATCCGCGGGACGGCGAAGAACCAGGTCGGCCGGACCGCCGCGAGGTACGCGGCGATCTGCTTCGGATCGGGGCAGACGGTGATCTCGAGGCCGAAGACCAGCGGGGCGTAGTAGTGGGCGCCGCGCTCGGCGATGTGGGCCGCCGGCAGCCACGAGATCACGCGGCCGCCGGCCTGCAGCCGCGCGACCTGGCCGATCTGCCGGATCGCCGCGAGCTGGTTGCGGTGCGTGAGCTCCACGCCCTTCGGCGGGCCGGTCGTGCCGGAGGTGTAGATGAGGGTGAGCAGGTCGTCCGGACCCGCCTGCGCCGCCTCGGCGACGGCGTCGAAGTCGTCGGGCGCGGCGGCCTCGGCCGCGTCGAGCGTCAGGACGTCCTGCGCGTCGCCGGCGTCGTCGACGCAGATCACGTGCCGGAGGCCGGGGATCGAGGAACGCGCCGCGAGCACGCGGTCGAGGTACATCGCCTCCGTGACCACGACGCGCAGCTCGGCGTCCTGGCCGATGTAGGCGATCTGGTCGGGCGAGGACGTCTGGTAGACGGAGACGGGGACGCCGCCCGCGGTCAGCGTCGCGAGGTCGGCGACGAGGAACTCGGGCCGGTTGTTCAGGAGCAGCCCGACGGTGTCGCCGCGCTCCACCCCGAGACCCCGGAGCCCGCCGGCCAGGCGCGTCACCCGCTCGCCGACCTCGCGCCAGGTCCACGAGACCTCGTCGTCCTTCGTCCGGACCAGCACCTGGTCCGGGCGGTCCCGCAGGCCGTCCCGGAAGACCTCCAAGATCGTCCCGACCGCGGTCGTGGCGTCCGTCGTACCCATGTCGCTCCCTCGTCGTCCGTCGGCCGTACGGTGCTCGGCCTCGGCCATTCCTACCATCGCGAGCGCCGGCGCGCCACATCGGTTGGCCAGCCAGCCAGCAACCCGGGACCCGGGGCGCCCGGCGGGGCGCGCCGGGGCCCTACGGGCCCTGCACCTGTCTGGCCGCCGTGCCGTCGGCGAAGCGCCCGATGTCGTTGTAGAGCCCGAGGCCGAAGAGCATGATCACCAGCACGAAGCCGACGACGCTCGCCCGTTCGAGCCAGGTGAACGGGATGGGTCTCCCCCGGACCTTCTCGGCGATCGCCCAGAAGATGTGGCCGCCGTCGAGCGGCAGGAACGGCGCGAGGTTGATGATCGCCAGCGACAGGCTGACGACGCCGAGCAGGATGAGCGCGCGGGGCGTGCTGAACTCGATGGTGCGGCGCGTCGCGTCGTAGGCGCCCGCGACCGAGCCGATCTCGCGCCGTGCCTCGGCGGAGTAGAAGAGCCGCGTGATCGCCTTGGCGGTCTCCGACGTGACGAACCAGACGTAGTCCGGGGTCTCCTTCGCGGCGTCGCCGACGCTGGCGGGCAGGAAGTCGAGGCCCCCGTAGGTGATGCCGAGGAGCTGGCGGTCCTCCTTGCGCCCCGTGGCGGGGTTCTCGACCGTCGTCCTGCGCGGGGCGACCGAGACCGTGCGCCGCTCCCCGTCGCGCTCCACGACCACGCGGGCGGGGGTGGCCGCCGAGCAGCCGACGGCGTCGTCGCCGGGCGCGCAGCGGTGCGAGGAGATCTGCCGGGTCAACGCGCTGCGTCGCGCCTCGGTGTTCTTGTAGGTCAGGGTGTCCGTGAAGCCCTCGACGCCGTCGACGGAGACCAGGCGGTCCCCCGGCTCGAGCACGCCGGCGGCGGCGCTGTTCTTCGCGACGGAGTTGACGACGGGGGCGTTCGGCGTCGGGACGCCCGCGGTCGCGTAGACGGCGAAGATCAGGATGAACGCGAGGACGATGTTGACCAGCGGGCCGGCGGCGATCACGACGATCCGCTTCCACGCCGGCTGGCGGTGGTAGGCGCGCGGCAGGACGTCCTCCGGGAGCTCCTCCCGGGGGTCCATGCCGGTGATCTTCACGAAGCCGCCGGCGGGGATCCAGCCGACCCCGTACTCCGTCTCGCCGCGGCGGATGCTCCAGATCGGCTTGCCGAAGAAGAGGTAGAACTTCTCGACCCGCATCCCGACGGCCTTGGCGGCGGCGAAGTGGCCGGCCTCGTGCAGGATGATGAGCACGGCGAAGCCGACGA